>CADBMO010000001.1 GCA_902795755.1 uncultured Erysipelotrichaceae bacterium
CGACTTGCATGTCTTAGGCATGCCGCCAGCGTTCATCCTGAGCCAGGATCAAACTCTCATAAAAAAATCAATCATTTCTGATTTATTTGTTTTGTTTGTTTAAACCTAGCTACTCAAATAATCTTGACGTTTTGCTCAGTTTTCAAAGATCATTTCTTTCCTTTGTTTTACAAAGGATTTTTACACTTTTTTTGTCAAGTGCGATAAAATCATACCACAATAAAAAGACCATGTCAACAACTTTTTTTGTTTTTTTTTATTTTTTTTGAAAAAAGTCGCAATTTGTTGATTTTATTGGTGAATTAATGCTGTAAACCGTGTCAATCAACACTATATTATATGATCTTTTACTTTAATTATTACTTAAAATTTTCATGTACTTATCATAATAGTATTTTACTTCTTTTTGATCAAATGGACCCTGCCTACTTTTGTATAGTTCTATTAAATTTTTTAGTTCTTTATTTACAATTATATCTATTTCTTCAGAATAACCCATCTTCTTCTTATGATACTCATATTCTGACTCATCAAGTATTTTATATTCACCATCTGGAAAACATCTTAAATCTAAATCATAATCAATGTATTTAATTATTTTTCCTTCAATAACTGTTGGGCTTGCTATATTACAATAATAATATATTCCATTTTCTTTAAATTGTGCAATTACGTTATACCAGTTATTTTTGTAATAATATACAATTGCCGGTTCTTTAGTAAACCATATTCTTCCATCTTCTTCTGTTACTTTAGTTCTATTATTTCCTAATACAATGTAATCTTTTTTTATATCTAGCAGGGTAGATTTATCATAACTAGTATGTATAGTACCATCATGTTTATAACAATGTACTTGAAAATCATCTCCTATTTTTAATTTTTTCAAAATAATTCCTCTTCTCTCTATATATATTATAACAAAAAAATCATATAAAAAGTAGACCTTTATAGTCTACTTTATTTATTACTAACAACATCTAGTGCTTTTTGTAATTGATTATCATTTTCTTCTGTAGGTTTATTTATAAACTCATCGCTTAATTCTAACTTAATTGTTGGTTCAACACCTTTTTCGTTTATCCAATTACCCTTAGGTGATAACCACTTTTGAATTGTATACTTAATCATTGCACCATTTGATAAGTTTTTAGTTGTTTGAACGGTACCTTTACCATAAGTAGTTGTACCTATTACTTCTGCGCCGTATGTTTCTTTTAATGCCAACGCTAGAATTTCTGATGCTGATGCAGAACCATCATTTACAAGAATTGCAATTGGATAATTTCTAGACTCTGATGAAGTTGATCTATATTTAATAGTACCTTTGTTATCAGCAATTTGATACATAACTTTATTTTCTGGTATTAATATATCCATAATACTTGTAACGGAATGTAAATAACCACCAGTATTGTTTCTTACGTCAATTACCAAAGCATCAATATTTTGTTTTTCTAAATCTTCTAATTGTTTTTCAAACTGTGTATAAGTATTATCTGCAAATGTATTAATTGCCACATAACCTATTTTTTTACCCTGCCTTTGATATGTTTTAGACTCTACTGATTCTAATTCTATTACTCTCTTTGTAATTTTAAATGATAATTCTTTCTCATCTCTTTTTATAATCAATTCAGTAACTGGTTTTTTAGGATCTTTTATTAATGCTACAACCTTAGTCGTACTCATTCCTTCAGTACTTTTTCCATTAACCGCTGTTATAATATCTCCATTTTGCAATCCAACTTCAGAAGCAGGAGAATTTTTAAATACCGAAAATACTATAACGTTCTTGTTTTTATCAAGTGCTATTTCTGCACCAATTCCTTCATACGAACCAGTCATCACATCATTAAACTGATCAGTTTCACTTTTAGTAAAATATGAAGTGTGTGGATCATTTAAAGAACTTAACATTCCATCTATAGCACCTTCAATAAGTTTAGATTTATTTGGTTTAATATAATACTCATCATTTAATAAGTCATATACTTCTTCTAATTCTGATAACTCGGCATTCCTACTATTTAAATTAACTGTTCTTTTTATAGATGAAGTTTCATTAATTACAACAATTGTTAAAAAAACACTTAC
>CADBMO010000002.1 GCA_902795755.1 uncultured Erysipelotrichaceae bacterium
ATTACTATTTTACGAATTATATATTCCCTTATTTTACCTTTTAAAAATATGATGATCTAAAACTGATCTAAAGACTTTCTTTGAATAATTTTTAAGAAAAGAAAAACTCGTGTTTTCCCTTTATTCATGGGACTTTACGAGTTATTTACCACAGCATTGCTTATACTTCTTACCACTGCCACATGGACATGGGTCATTGCGACCTATCTTTTTGTCATTTTTAATAGTTCTATGTTTTTCTACTTTTTCAGAACCTGAATTAGCATTTCCTTTTACTTGTTTAACTTCTAAATTTTGTCTTATTTCAGCTTTTAATAGATACATAGTAATATCCTTATCAATGTTATCAACCATTCTATCAAACATTTCAAATCCTTCTCTAATATAAGCTTGTAGTGGATCTTCATTAGCATATCCTCTTAGATATACACCTTCTCTTAAATGATCCATTGTATTAATATGCTCCATCCAGTAATGATCAATAACTTGAAGTGTAATTGCTTTTTCAAACTCATTTTGTATCTCTTCTGGCAATTCACTTATTTTATTTTCATATTCTTTTGTTACCTTATTAGTAATAGTATCATTTACTACATCTATTTCTTTATTAAGTATTTCAGATACTTTTAAATTACTATTATTAAGTAAGTTCTCATTAACATACTCTTCTATTTCATTACAATCATGTTCAGTAATAACACCTTTTTCATTAACATGTGCTCTTATAAATCCTTCAATATGTGATTTAATAATACCTAATACTATTTCATGTATATTATCATTATCTAGTATCTCATTTCTTCTAGCATACATTATTTCACGATGCTTACCCATAACATCATCATATTGTAATAAATGTTTACGTGAATCAAAGTTGTTTCCTTCAACTCTTTTTTGAGCAGTTTCTACAGATCTTGTTATTGTTCTACTTCTCATGTTACGTGAACTATCTAATCCAGCCATTTCAAGTATTGATCTAAATCTATCAGTACCAAATCTTACCATTAACTCATCTTCAAATGATACAAAGAATTGGCTATAACCTGGATCTCCTTGACGACCTGAACGTCCACGTAATTGGTTATCGATACGTCTTGATTCATGTCTTTCAGTACCAATAACACATAAACCACCTAATTCTCTAACACCTTCACCAAGTTTAATATCAGTACCACGACCAGCCATATTAGTAGCGATTGTAACGGATCCCTTTTCACCAGCTTTAGCGATTATTTCTGCTTCTCTAGCATGGTTCTTAGCATTTAAAACTTCATGTTTAATATGTGCCTTTTTTAGCATCCCACTAATTAATTCATTAGTTTCTATTGCTATCGTACCAACTAATATAGGTTGACCTGTTTCATGTCTTCTTTTAATTTCTTCTATAATTGCCTTGTATTTTTCTTCTTTAGTTGCATATATTAGGTCTGCCGCATCAATTCTTATTACTGGCATGTTAGTAGGAATTTCAATAACATACATATTATAAATATTTCTAAATTCTTCCTCTTCGGTTTTTGCAGTACCAGTCATACCTGCTAGCTTCTCATACATTCTAAAATAGTTTTGGAATGTTATTGTTGCAAGCGTTTTAGTTTCTTCCTGAATTTCAACATTTTCCTTAGCTTCTATTGCTTGATGAAGTCCGTCAGAAAATGCTCTACCTGGCATTAAACGTCCAGTAAATTGGTCTACGATTACAACTGCACCATCTTGCACCACGTAATCAACATCGTTACTCATAGTATAATTTGCTTTTAAAGCTTGATTAATATGATGTACCAAAGCAGTATGTTCTATATCAAATAAATTATCTAATCTAAAGTATTTTTCACCTTTAGCAGTTCCCTGGTCAGTTAAAGTGATTTCTTTAGTTTTTTCATCTATTGTATAATCTTCATTTTCTTTTAAAGTTTTAACAAATCTATCTGCATCTTTATAAAGATTAGCAGACTTCATAGCACCACCAGATATAATAAGTGGTGTTCTAGCTTCATCTATTAATACAGAGTCAACTTCATCCACTATTGCAAAATGTAGTGGCCTTTGTACTCTGTCGGTTGCTTTAACTACCATATTATCTCTCAAATAATCAAATCCTAATTCATTATTTGTAGAATACAAAATATCACATGCGTATGCATCTTGCTTTTCTTTAGGTGTCATTTCTCTTAAGTTAACACCAACCGTTAATCCCAAGAAATTATATATTTTGCCCATCCATTCAGCATCACGAGTTGCTAAGTATTCGTTTACTGTTACAACGTGAACACCTTTACCTGTTAGTGCATTTAAATATGCTGGCATAACACAAGTTAATGTTTTACCTTCACCTGTTTTCATCTCTGATATATTACCAAAATGAATTGCAAGTGCTCCTAATACTTGGGTATAAAATGGTTTTTCACCAATAACCCTAAAAGCTGCTTCTCTAACAGTTGCAAAAGCATCAGGAATTATATCATCTAGTGTTTCTCCGTCTTCTAATCTTTTTTGTAATTTTTTTGTACTACCTTGTAACTGCTTATCAGTCATTTTTTTATATTTTTCATCTAATGCAAACACTTCGTTAGCGATTAGTTTAAATCTTTCTAATTCCTTATATTCATGATCAAATATTTTCTTAAAAATACCTAACATATTTTCACCGTCCTTAAAGAATATTGTAGCAAAAAAAAGAAAATAATTAAAGTATAATTAATTATTTTCTAATATATATTATTATTTTGTTTCAATTAGACCATAATTTCCATTTTTTCTTTTGTACATAACACATATACTTTGTGTATCAGTATTCTTAAATACAAAGAATTCATGACCTAACATATCCATTTGAAGTGCAGCCTCTTCTTCATCCATAGGTTTCATTTCAATAACTTTTCTTTTAATAATTTTTTCTTCATCTTCTTCAAACCTATCTTCAAGGTCCATTTCAAAGTTTTGGATTAAATTTTTCTTAATTTTTGAATTGATTTTTGTTTTATTTTTTCTTATTTGCCTTTCTAACTTGTCTACCGTTAGATCGATGGCAGCATATAAATCAGAATGTGACTCCTCACTTCTTAAGGTAAAGTGTGGTGTTGGAATAGTTATTTCCATCTTTTGTTCTTTTCCCCTTATTTTTATAACTACGTTAGCGTTATATTCTTCTGAGGCATCAAAGTATTTTTTTAATTTATCAATTTTCTCTTCTATATACTTTCTAATAGAGTCAGTTATCTCTACTTTTTCTCCTCTGATGTTATATTTCATAATATCAATCCTCCCACTTTCATTGTAACACAAGCACACTAAAAAAGCTACTATTTTACAGTAGCATTTGATACTTCTTTTACATTAATTGCCTGTAAACCTTTTTCGGTTTCTAATAATTCATATTCGACTTTTTGCCCTTCTGCTAGTGATTTAAATCCCTCTTGCTTTATTGCACTATAATGAACAAATATATCTTCATTACCATTACCTTCAATGAATCCATAACCTTTTTCATTATTGAACCACTTTATGATTCCTGTCTTCATAATTACACCTCACTTCCCTTCTTATTTCTTTTTTACTATAACACGTTTTTATATTATTATTTAAAATTATCAACCATCAAATTTCGACAAAAAACGCATATAGTATCAATTTTATATTTATTATATTTGCTAAAATAACATGTTACATAAAAAGACATATTTCTTAATTAAAAGGGATTTTTTTCGTTTTATTTCCTTTAAATATCTTTTCATGTGGTATAAAATGCATTTTATGTCTTTTTTTGTTTTTGTTATTATTGCTGTGATAAATTAAATATGAAGGATTTGTATTATGAAAAAAGCATTATTAAATAAGATAGAAAAGGCTATTAGAAAGCAATATCCAAAATACGATGATGATAAAATAGCTGTAATTATGTATGGAATAGAAGGCTTATATATAACAATTACTAAAACAATTGTTATTTTTGCCTTAGCCTTTTTTTTAGGAATCTTTAAAAGTCTATTATTACTTTTATTATTTTTTAATGGTGTACGTTTATTTGCTTTTGGTATGCATGCTCCAAACGGAATAGTTTGTCTAATTATTTCAACACTATTATTTATTGGTATTGCATATTTATCTACATTAATAACTATTCCATCAATTGGACTATTTATTATCTATGGTATTTGTTTTATGTTAATGTTATTATTTGCACCAGCGGATACCATTAAAAGACCATTAATAAAAAAGAAGAAAAGAGTCACTTATAAGATTTTATCCTTAACTATTACAGCAATATATTTTTTAATTTGTCTATTTATTAATAATAGTTTAATAATAAATTCTATAACGTTTGGATTAATAATTGAATGTATTTTAATTAATCCACTAACATACAAGTTATTTAAATTACCATTTAATAACTATAAAACTTATGGTTTAAACGTAAAATAATACGTTTAAATAAATAATATAAAGGAGGTATATAATATGAAAGCTTTATTTGTATCTGCTGCTGCTGTTATTGGTGCTG
>CADBMO010000003.1 GCA_902795755.1 uncultured Erysipelotrichaceae bacterium
ATTTGGATTAGTATTTGGATCGTTTTATAACGTTATAGGCTATAGATTACCCAAAAAGGAATCTATAGCTTTTCCAGGTTCACACTGCCCAAATTGTAATCATAAATTAAAATTTTATGAGAATATTCCTATTTTGTCATATTTGTTCTTATTTGGTAAATGTAAAAAATGCAAAAAAAGAATTTCTATTATATATCCAATATTTGAACTTATAACAGGCATTCTTTTCTTACTATGTTATTTAGTCTTTGGTTTTTCGTTTGAGTTTTTTGAATCTCTAATAATTATATCAGTATTAATTATTGTTAGTATAAGTGATTTAAGATATTATATTATATTAGATGAAGTGTTATTAATAGGTTCTATTTTATTAATATTAGTTAGAGTAATAAGTGTATTTATATTAAATAGTTCTTTTGTGCATATTGTTTTAATACCTATTTTACACGGAATTGGATCATTTGCATTATTATATTTAATTAAAGTATTAGGTGATTTTTTATTTAAAAAGGAAAGCTTAGGTGGGGGAGATATAAAGCTTTTGGCTTTTATTGGTTTATCAGTAGGATTTGATATGTCTATCATTGCAATATTTATATCTTCATTTATTGCGCTTCCTATGGCAATGATTAACCTTGCAAAAAAAGATAGCAATATTATACCTTATGGCCCATTTTTAGCCATATCTTGTATAATTATTCTTCTAGGTAAAATAGATTTAAATTCAGTAATAAATTTTTTAACAAAATAAAAACTTGGTTAACACCAAGCTTTTTATATTTCTAACATTTCTTCATCCTCGCCTGAAACACTTGTTTGAGTAGGTGTAGGAGTAGGTGTAGTTTGTGTTGGCAATTGTGTATTTACTGACGCTTGTTCTACCTGCATAATTATTGCAGCATCTTCATCATCTAACTCAACTAACCTTAATACTTCTTCTATAGATGTTTTATTTTCAATTACTTTTTGTAAACCATCTTGTAAAAGTGTTTTAGTATCACCGGAATATACTAATTTTCTTAAATCATCCTTTGCCATACCATTTGAAATAGCATCTCTTATTTCTTGTGTGATAAGAAGTACCTCGTGAAGAGCAATTCTACCTTTATATCCAGCAACACACTCATCACATCCTTCAGAATATGCAAGTTCTTCAATATCGATACCCAAATTCTTTTTTACAATTTTTTTCTCATAATCAATTGCAGGCCTTTTTTTCATACACTTAGGGCATAGTCTTCTAGCAAGTTTTTGTGATATAACACCATTTAACGAACTTGCTAGCAAATATCTTTCAACGTCCATATCGGTTAAACGTTCAATTGTATTTAAAGCATTATTAGTATGTAATGTAGATAATACTAAGTGTCCTGTAATAGATGCTCTAACTGCTATTTTTGCGGTTTCTGTATCACGAATCTCACCAATCATTATTATATCAGGGTCTTGACGTAATATTGAACGTAAAACGTTAGCAAAAGTAAGACCAATTTCACTATTAACTTGTATTTGGTTAATTCCATCTATACTCATTTCAACCGGGTCTTCAACGGTAACTAAATTTACTTCTGATGTATTTAATCTTTGTAAAATAGAATAAACAGTAGTAGATTTACCAGAACCAGTTGCACCAGTAACAAGAATTATACCATTTGGTTCTTTTATTAATTCTTTAACTTTAACTAAATTAGATTCGGTAAATCCTAAGTTTTCAATACCTTCAGAACTAGAAGAATAATCTAAAATACGGATAACTATTTTTTCTCCTTCATTAGTAGGTAATGAAGATACACGCATGTCTAAGTTAACATCTTTAATAACTGTTTTAATTGCGCCATCTTGTGGTAATCTTGATTCTGTTATATCCATTCCAGAAAGTATTTTTAATCTTGCAACTAAGTTTTTCTTAACACTATCTGGAACAACAAGATAATCTACGAGTATACCATCTATTCTAAATCTAACTTTCATATTAGTTTCAATAGGGTCAAAGTGAATATCACTAGCACCACTTTCAGCTGCGTTATATATTATTTCATTTACAACGTCAGTTATAGGCATTTTAGTAAAATCAAATTGTTTTAACATATAACATCATCTTCCCTTGTTTATTCTTTTACTATCTTATACTAGATTTTATTATAAATATATTATATAATAATAATGTTAAGATATCAAGGGTGTTTTAAAAAAAAGAGGTTGATGATATGAAAAAAAATAAAAATAAAGGATATTTTATAATGGAAACTATTATTGTAATTTCATTAGTTGCAACAATAATGGCTTACGTTTATCCTAATATAAATGCTGTATATGAAAATTATAAATATCAAGCTACTTTATATGATCAAACAGAAGACGTACACTTATTAAATACAATATATCAAAAAAAGAAAGAATTATTTACTGAAAAAACAACTAAAGATGAAATAAATATTCCTAAGTTAGATGACGATAATCCTAGTAGTGTTGATTCAAAACGTATTACAATTGATAATATAATTATAGATTGGTTTATTATTGGATATGTAGATACGAAAAAAATTAAAGTTGGTGGAAAATATGATCCGGATTTTAATAGGTATGTTTCTAGATTACATAGACAAATATTTGATAATACATCAAACAGATTAGTTGCTAGAATTATAAGGAAAGATCATAATACAAAGAAAGTGACATATACCTCTATAAAAATAGTTGGAAATACATTACCTGAAGGTTATGAACAAGTAAGATATGTAGAATCCAAAGGAACAACTTACGTTGATACTAAAATACCAGATAATGGGTGGCATGCAGTATTTGAATACGAATTTACTGAAACCAAGGATGATACTTGGATACAAATAATGGGAACACATTTAGATAACGTAACGACTCATGGTCGTTCGTATATAGCACGTACAAACAATTTTAATAATTATAATAATAAAATTGAACTAGCATCGCAAAATTTTGCATTATATTCAGATGAATCATTTACTACTAATAAAAAAATAACTATTGATGCATCAACATTTTCTAAAAAATTGAATTTTAATCAGTGTAAAAATTGTGAACAAGTTGATTTTGAAGATGCTGATACATTCAGTGGATGGAATATACCAATATTTGGTGTTGATATAGGAAACTCAACTAAACACGCTGTGGTGACATCACCTGGTAGACTATACTATGCAATATTTTATGATGCAAATGGTAAAGCAATAAAAAGCTTTGTTCCGATTAAAGATAAACTTGGTCAATGCGCTCTTTATGATTTAATAAATGGTGGTGAACCATATTATGGTGAGGGGGAAGAGTTAACATGTTCAAGCGAATAAAGAATAATCAAAAAGGTGTAACTTTAGTAGAATTAATAGTTTCTTTTATGCTAGTTTCAGTAACTGTTATATATTTTATGCAAATAATGATAGTCGTAAGAAGAATATATAAAAAATCGCAAAACGACACAGAATTATTTGTAAATAGAACATATGCAATAAAAATATTTGAAGCTTGCATGAAAGAGCATAATGATTATTTGGATTGTAGTAATAAATTTGGTATTGAATATACGATTATTCAAGAAAAAGATCCCATCAAAGTTAATGGGCTATCTGGCCCCGAACTTTCTTTAACCAAGTATGAATTTAAAAACAATAAAGATACATTTTATATATATCGATAATTATAATATTCTAAAGATAAGATACTTTAAGTAGCTTATCTTTTTATTATTAATTAATGATAAGTTTTGCATATGAATGCATATTCCTCCGAAATTTAATGCAAAGTAACATATTAAAATTTTTAATTCATTATCTATATTTAAATATTTTATATTTATAATACCACTTGTTATTTCTAGAATTATTTTAATTATTGTACTAAATAATTTTTTAGAATCAAATAAACTTATTAATAGAGAAGATATAATGTTAAAAATAATAATTATAATAAAAATAGTAATTAATGAGTTAGATACGGTATTAATTGAATTATATACACTACTAATAAAACTATCTTTTTTATAAATTTTTATATTGTTAATATTTTTAAAATATTTTCTATTAATAAATAATTTAATTGCTGATGACAAATATAAAAGTGATAATAACAAATAACCCACTTTAATATTATTAAATATATATATTCCGACCGTACTTATTATAAATAAGGGATTAATAAACGTGGTTGTTCCAAGTAGTATTTCTGCTTGTTTTTCATTTATAATATCTTTATCTAAATAATCTTTTATTAATACTGCATTTGTAGGGGATGCACATATCATAGATGTTATATATAAAGTAGTTAAATCATCATTAAAATTAAATAGTTTATTAAAAATATATTTAATACTTTTAGGTATTATTTTTTTTAAATCATTTAATATTAATAATTTAGAAAAAAACATTGTTGTTACCATTGATGGAAATATATAATAAAAAAATAGTTTTGACGTAGCAATGACATTTTTAATAATGTACTTAGAATTTATAAACAAAAGTATCTCTATAAATAATAAAATATATAATACAATATTATGTTTTTTAATCATAATTTAATTTATTAATATTTTTGTTATTTTATTACTTCATTAATAGATTTTTTATATATTTTATTATATAATAAATAAAGGTGATACATATGAAACGTAGTGAAGTAGATAGAAATAAACTTTCTCCTATGATGAAACAGTATATGGAAACAAAAGACAATTATGAAGATGTAATATTGTTTTATAGATTGGGTGATTTTTATGAAATGTTTTTTGATGATGCACTAAAAGTATCACATGAACTAGAGTTAACATTAACGGGTAAAAACGCAGGGCTTGATGAAAGGGTTCCAATGTGTGGTGTACCTCATCATGCTGCTAATATATATTTAGAAAAGCTTATTGAAAAAGGATATAAAGTTGCTATATGTGAGCAGGTAGAAGATCCTAAAACTGCTAAAGGAATAGTAAAAAGAGAAGTTACTAGAATTGTTAGTAAAGGTACCATTATGAATGATGAGGCACTTGATGCTAATGATAATAATTATATTGGCGCAATCAAAGATTTAAAGCATTGTTTTTCTCTTAGTTACGCAGATTTATCAACGGGAGAGATTAACGTTATTTTAGTGCCAATGGATTTAAACATGATTATTAATGAAATTGTAAATAATGACATTACAGAATTAATCGTTAATGATGCTATTGATACTAGAATAGTTAGTGTTTTAAAAAACCAATATGATGTAAGCATATCAAGGTCATCTGCTGACTCTGAAATTAAAGAATATAAACACTTATATGAAGATATTAAAGATGTAAGATTAATATCTTCAATATGCGTATTATTAAACTATCTAAATGATACACAAAAGCGTAGTTTAAACCATTTACAAAAGGTTAGGGTAAGAGATTATAAAACCTATTTGAAAATGGATATACATACTAAACGTAACTTAGAGTTAACAGAGTCTTTAAGATTAAAAGAAAGAACATATTCACTTTTATGGTTACTAGATAAAACTAAAACAGCATTTGGATCACGTATGTTAAAACAAATGATAGAGAATCCTCTTGTTGATAAAAAAGATATTGAAAAAAGATATGATATGGTAACTAAGTTGTTAGAACAATTTTTATTAAAAGATGAACTAAGGGATTTATTAAACGAGATATATGACTTAGAAAGATTATGTGGTAAGATTTCTTTTGGTTCGTGTAATGCAAAAGATATGCTTCAGTTAAAACAATCAGTTAAGGTATTACCTAGAATAAAAGAAATAGTAAAAGAATTAAATTTTGATTTATTAGTAGATGATTTTAAAGATTTATATGAGTACTTAGATAAAAGTATTTATGATAATCCGCCAATTGGTTTAAAAGAAGGGTATTTAATTAAAGAAGGCTTTAATAAGGAGTTAGATGAGCTAAAGGAACTTAGACGTGGTGGTAAAGATTTTGTTGCAAAACTAGAAGAAGAAGAACGAAATCGTACTGGTATTAAAAATTTGCGTGTTGGTTATAATCGTATATTTGGATATTATATAGAAGTATCAAAGGCTAATAGCAAACAAGTAAAAGAAGAATTTGGCTATGAAAGAAGACAAACTCTTGCAAACGCAGAAAGATTTATTACCCCTGAATTAAAAGAAAAAGAACAGATGATATTAGGTGCAGAAGAAAAGATTATTAATTTAGAATATGAATTATTTATGGGTATAAGAGAGAAGGTTAAAGAAGTAATACCTTCTATACAGTTAACCGCCAAATCACTTGCAATTCTTGATGTTATGCAATCTTTTGCAATAGTTACAGAGGCTAATAATTATGTTAGACCAACACTTACTAATGACAAAAGTGTAAAAATTATAGATGGAAGACATCCGGTTGTTGAAAAGGTATTAGATAAAGAATTTGTCGCTAATGACATAATATTTAATAAAGGTTACACAATTCAATTGATTACAGGGCCTAATATGGCTGGTAAATCAACTTATATGAGGCAAATGGCCAACATAGTTATAATGGCTCAAATTGGATGTTTTGTCCCTTGTAAAGAAGCTGTACTTCCTGTATTTGATAAGATATTTACTAGAATTGGTGCATCTGATGATTTAGTGTCTGGTGAATCAACTTTTATGGTTGAGATGAAGGAAGCAAATAGAGCACTTGAATCAGCAACGGAAAAAAGTTTAATTCTTTTTGATGAATTAGGACGTGGTACCGCAACTTATGACGGAATGAGTCTTGCGCAAGCCATTATAGAATATATTCATGATAATATAAAAGCAATTACATTGTTTTCTACCCATTATCATGAATTAACAGGATTAGCTGAATATAAAAAGCATATTAAAAATGTACATGTTACTGCATATGAAGAAAATGGGGAAATAACTTTCTTACATAAAATTGAAAATGGTAGTGTTGATAAAAGTTATGGACTGCATGTTGCAAAACTTGCTAATTTACCAGATTCGCTTATAAAACGGGCAAACGAAATTTTATCTAGTTATGAAAATAATCCTAAAAAGAAAGAAATAACTGAACAAATTAGTTTAAATTTAGAAGAAAGTAATTTAAATCCACCAAAATATGATATAATTAAAAAGAAGCTTGATGAGATAAATCCACTTGAGATATCTCCTATGGAAGCTTTAAATATATTATATGATTTAAAAAATGAAATTGAAGAATAAAGAGGTGATAATATGGAAGATGATAACAGTATTAAAATTCCGATAAAGGATATTGTTGAAAACGCGGTAAATCAAAATAGATGTAATTATCCTGAAGATGAGTTTAACTTAATTAGAAAGTATTTTATAGCATGTTTAAATCTTGGGTATTTAGTTCCTAAAGATTTGGTTGAAATGGTAAATAAGTATTGTTCTAAAATTAAGTATATAACTACTAATTTTAATGGAAACAATAAATTAGATTATTATGTAATTAATAATGGTACTTTATATTTAAATGGAATGTTAAAAGATAATAATTCAGATTTATATGAAATAAATTATTATAAAGCTATGAGTGAAGTTATATTTAACGTTTCATCTAATCACGAAGCACTAGCTAACACACTTTGTGAAATGACTGCAGAAAAAGTATATAACATGGACGTTAATGATTCTAGAATAATAATGCCTACAACAGCAAACGAAATGATTGAAGGTGTCCAAATACAATTAAGAGCAGGTTATAAAAACTATAATTTAGCAGTTAATTTATTAAAACAATTCTTTATCTGTAAAGGTATTAATGAAAACAAAGTAATTAGAGATATGTTCTTTGATGGTTATGATAAAGTAATTGGTGATTTCGTTAAGGATAATAACGATAAATTAGTATGTGATATTTTAGATAAAATTAATTTAATAATGATTAATAGAATAAGAACAAGGCAACCATTTAAAGGAGAAAAAGAACTAATTGATAAGTATCAAATAATTGTTAATAGTATGTTTGATAAAATCGATCAAAACTATTTAGCGTTTTGTGCATTAGTTACCACTGATGAATTAAGAGAAAAATGTATGAAACAATTAGAATCCAAATTAGAAGCAGGTGAATAGTATGAACAGGAGCGAAGCTAGAAAAGTTATAATGACCATTTTATATCAAGTATTTATGTTTGATAATAATAAGATCAATTATAATTTAGCAGATGTTTTTAATGAAAACTTAGAAATTGATAATGAATTTGTTAAATCAATAGTTAAAGGTGTACTTGATAAAAAAGATGAATTAACAAAAATTGCTAATGATAATCTAAATGATTGGAAATTAAATAGATTAGGTCTTCCTGATCAGGCAATTATATTAATGGGTTTATATGAACTTTTATATACCGATACTCCTGATGTTGTAGCTATTAATGAGGCTGTAGAGCTTGCTAAAAACTATTCAGATGATAAAGTAAAAAATATGATAAATGGTGTACTTGATAAGGTATATCATGATAAAGAAGATTAAAAACGTAAGATTAATTCTTACGTTTTTTTAATATATCAAGTACGTGACTTGAGGCTCCAAGTAATTCTTTTCTTTCACATATAGATTGATGATATTTTATATATGTTTTAAATGTTTCATCATCCATTTTATTAATTATAGGTCTAATATAATCAGAAGGTCCATCTTGAGCGATTATTTTTATTCTTTTTAAATTACATATACTATTTAATTCATCAATATCTTCTAGTCTAACCATGGAATATAAATCATCTTCTTTTGGTGTAATATGAAATTTATCATCAACTAATTTATTATTAATATCATCTAATATGGTGTTTTCCATAAATCCATGTTTTATAATAGCGTATTCATTCATATAATAACTAATCATAATAATCCCATCATCTTTTAAAACTCTTTTAGCTTCCGTTAAAGCTTGTAATTTATCTTCCTTGCTAATCAAATGATACATAGGCCCAAATAAAAGCACCATATCAAACGTTTTATCTTTAAACTGATTAAGATTACGTGCATCTCCTAAAATAGCTTTAATAGTCTTATTTTTACCTTTTAATGTCATTAAATTATGTTTTACTAATTCAACTGCTGTAACATCGTATCCTTTTTCGTATAAACTAATAGAATATTTACCAGTACCAGCACCTACATCTAATATTTTAGGATTATTAATTTTATTTAAATATTTTAAAATATATTTCATAGTGGTTTCATATTCAACAATACCATGTCTATGAGTTAGCCTTTTATCTTCGTTAAATTTATTATAATAATTAATCAAGTTTTCTTTATTCATAATATCACCTAAAAATATATTAACTTATATTAAAAAAATAATCAAATTATGTTACAATGGATATAGAAAGGTAGATGGATATGGATAATAATTATATTAGTGTTACAGCACTTACTAGATATATAAAATATAAACTTGATAATGATATTCATCTACAAGAAGTCTATTTAAAAGGTGAAATATCAAACTTTAAGGCACATAGTCGTGGGCACCTATATTTTACAATAAAAGATGAAACATCAAGAATAAATGCAATTATGTTTAAATCTAGTGCAGATAAATTAAAATTTACTCCAGAAGATGGTATGAAAATACTAGCAAAAGGCAAGATAAGTGTATTTGAATCAACTGGTAATTACCAAATATATGTATCAGAAATGACAGAAGATGGACTTGGTAATTTGCACATTGCATTTGAACAATTAAAGAAAAAACTAGGCGATGAAGGTTTATTTGATGAAAAACATAAAAAAACAATTCCAAAAATACCAATGAATGTTGGTATAATTACAGCACCTACTGGTGCCGCCGTAAAAGATATATTATCCACGATTAAAAGAAGATTTCCAATATGTAAAACAATTCTTTTCCCATGCTTAGTACAAGGTGAACTTGCTAAGGATGATATAGTTAAAAAATTAGAGATTGCTGATAATTATAATCTAGATGTAATAATACTAGGTCGTGGTGGTGGCTCAATTGAGGATTTATGGCCTTTTAACGAAGAAATTGTAGCAAGAAAAGTATTTGATTGTAAAACACCAATAATAAGCGGAGTAGGGCATCAAATAGACTTTACAATTGTTGACTTTGTTGCAGATGTAAGAGCAGAAACCCCAACTGGTGCAGCAGAAAGGGCGGTACCTAAGCTTTCTGATTTATTGTTAGAGATAGATAATTATAAAAATAGAGCAACTAAGTCACTTAGAAATAATATTGATAATAATAAACTTAAATTAAAAAAATTAACTGAGTCATACGTACTTAAAAACCCACTTGGGTTATATGAAATAAAAGAACAAAAACTTGATAATATAATTGATAAATTAACTACCAACATAAATACGGTAATATATGCTGCTAGGTCAAGATTAGAAATAGTAGAAAGTAGTATTATATTTAAAGAACCAAGTATTTTATATGAAAATAAATTAAAGAGAAATAATCATTTAATAGAGAAATTAGAAATATTAAATCCTTTAAACTCTTTAAAAAGAGGTTATTCTATTACAAAGATGAATGGTAAAGCAATAAGTAGTGTTAAAAAAATAAAAAAGAATGATGAAATTAATATTATGTTAAAAGATGGCGAAATAACTGCTAATATTATGGAGGTAAAATAATGGAAAAGAAAGAAGAAAAATTTGAAGAAAAGTTAGAAAAACTAGAGAAAATGGTAAATGAATTAGAAAGCGGGGACGTGGATTTAGATGATGCTATTAATAAATATACAGAGGCTATGAAACTTGCTAAGGAATGCTCTGATAAATTAAAAAACGCTGAAGAAAGTGTTAATAAAATATTAACGGAGTCTGGTAATGAAGAAGACTTTACAGCTGAATAAAAAGTATTTTATTATTGGAATTATATTAATTATAATTGGATATATTAGTTATTTAATAACAAAATTTAAATAGGAGGATTAATATGACATTATTAATTATGGCCGCGGGAATGGGTTCTAGGTTTGGCGGCCTAAAACAAGTTGAACCTGTAGGACCAAATGGTGAATTTATACTTGATTATTCAGTATATGATGCAATACGTGCTGGATATGATAAAGTTGTGTTTATCATAAAGGAAGAAAACTATGATTTATTTAGAGATACCGTTGGTAAAAGAATTGAATCTAAAATAAAAGTAGAATATGTATTTCAAGATATCAATGACGTACCAGATGGAGTTAAAGTACCCGAATCAAGAATAAAACCATGGGGTACATCTCATGCTATACTTGCTGCTAAAAACGTAATTAATGAACCGTTTACTGTTATTAACGCTGATGATTTTTATGGTCTTGACCCATATGTTAAGGTAAAAAACTTTTTTGATAGTAATAGAAAAGATAATGAATTTTGTATGGTTGGTTACATAGTTAAAAATACTATGACAGAAAACGGTTCTGTTAAAAGAGGCATATGTTATCAAAAAGATGGGTATTTAACTAAGTTAATCGAGTCTTCTATAGAAAAGGTAGATGGAAAAATAATTGCAACTCCATTAGAAGATGAGAATAATTCATTTGAAGTTGGAGAAAATGATTTAGTATCTATGAATCTATGGGGATTTAGCCCATCACTGTTTAATATGTTAGAAGAAGAAATGGTTGAATTTTTTGAAAAAAATAAAAATAATTTAGATAAATGTGAATTTTTTATACCAATGAGTGTGTTTAAATATATTAATGAAGAAAAAGTAACAGTCAAGGTATTAGATACTACTGAAAAGTGGTATGGCGTAACTTATAAAGAAGATAAGCAAGATTTAGTTAATGCTATCCAAAAAATGATAGATGAGGGGAAATATTCAAAAGACTTATGGGCATAAGTCTTTTTTTCCATTTTTTTACACTAATTATTCTTAATTATTTTGACATAATAAGAATGTATAATTGTAAAGGAGGAAATTATGCTTAATAAGATTAAAGAAAAGATTATAATTATATTTATTATGTTAACTATTTTTCCTACTACAATATTTGCATATTCAAATAAAATAATAGCAGGCGGAGAATCTATTGGTATAGAAATAAATACTAATGGAGTATTAATAGCAGGCTTTTATAATATAGGTAATTATAACCCTGGAAAAGATGCAAATCTACAAAAAGGAGATATAATTACTAGTGTAAATAATAAAAAAGTATCTTCCATTGAGGAATTTATTAATTATATAAAAGATAGTAATTCAAATAATATTGATATTACTTATATAAGAGGTAAAAACAAAAATAACACCACATTATCCTTGATAAAAGAAGATGGTGTTGTTAAAACTGGATTATATGTTAAAGATAGTATTACTGGTATTGGTACTTTATCTTTTATAGATCCTAATACCCGTTATTATGGTGCATTAGGTCATGAAATAATTGATAATACTACAGGAATTAAATTAAATGTAAAAGATGGTAAAATATATTCATCTAACGTAACTTCTATTGAAAAATCAACTAGAGGTAATCCTGGTAGCAAAAAAGCGATAACTAATTCTAATGATATATATGGTAATGTTAATGAAAATACCATATCCGGAATATTTGGTACATATACCAAAGATTTTAATATTAATAAGTTATATAATGTTGTGGATTTTAAAGATATTAAAATAGGTAATGCAAAAATCTTAACCGTGTTAAATGGTAATGATAAAAAAGAATATGATATTAAAATAATTAAAATAAACAATAATAATGATAATAAAAACATTTTATTTGAAATTACTGATAATGAATTAATAAATAGTAGTGGGGGAATAGTACAAGGCATGAGTGGTTCTCCAATTATTCAGGGTAATAATATAATTGGTGCCGTTACTAATGTTATCGTAAATAATCCAAAAAGAGGTTATGGTATATTAATTACTTCCATGTTAAAAGAGGCAGAAAATTAATGCCTCTTTTTTAATTTACACCATATAGTAGTGGAGAGATAATTGCTAATATAGCAGAGCCTATCATTGCAATTAATGCAACCCATACAAATAATTTACCCCAACTAAAACGTTTATGTTTTTTCTTTTCTTTTTTTCTATCATTTAAATTTTCATTATCTTTTATAACTTTTACTTTAGCCAATATATTCACCTCTATATAATTATAATACATATATTTTAAAAATAAAAGTAATAATTAATAAAATTATGAATATAGTTTACCAAGGAGATATTATGAAGAAATTAATGACGCAAATAAAAAACACAGTTTATAGTAGCAAACATATTATTAATTTTATTATTGTTTTATTTTTAATAGGTATAGTATTAGGATCTTTATTTATGATTTTTATATCTAAAGAAGATCAACTATATATTATTAAACAAATTACTTTATATTTTAATAACATCAAAAAGGGTAGTGATCAGGTTTTAGGATTGGTTTTGTTTAAAAATGATGTTATTAATAATATATTTCAACTATTTATTATATATATTTTAGGATTATCAATAGTAGGGATACTAGTTGTAATAGTTATTATGATTCTAAAAGGATTTATATTGGGTCTTAGCATTTCAGGAATATTATTAAAATATAAATTAAGTGGTGTAGTTGCTACTTTTTTATATGTTTTTCCAGTATATTTTTTAAAAGTACTTTTATATGTCTTCGCAAGTTTATTTGCGATAAAGACATCAATTAAATTTATTAATGCAATTTTAAAAAAAGATCAAATTAATTTTAAAACATTTTTAGGAACTTATACAATATCTTTTATTATCTCAATTATTGGTATTATAATTCTTTCACTATTAGACTCCTACTTAACACCTTTTTTATTAAAATTTTTCACTATTTTATAATAAATAAAAAGTAAATTTATTGACAAATTTGTAAAAAAGTGTAAAATTAATAATGTAATATAAAGTAGGGAAGGGATAGTATGGAAAGACTAAATAATGTTTTACAAGAATTAGGAATATCAAAGGTAAAGTTGGCTAAATATTTGGGTGTATCAAGGCAAATGATATATAACTATTTAGAAATGGATGACGTGTCTAAATGGCCTAAAGATAAAAAAATGAAATTATTTAATTTATTAGATATAAATGATCCTGAAGAAATTAATAATATTAAAATAGATGCAGATTATATAAATAAGGTAGATTCTGTATTAAATGGTAATTTAATTAATAGTTCTTTAACTCATGTTGATAGTATTGAGTTTAAAGATTTAAAGCCTAGAGAACAAGAATTATTAAACGATATCATATTTATTATTAAAGAAAGATTTATAGAATCTAATAAAGATACGTATTCGACATATAAATATTTATTACATTTTATACAAGGTTTAGAAAATGTTAAAGAATTAAAATATGTTATGGGATACTTTAATAAAACATTAGGATTTGTTCCTGCTAATGAATTTTTGTTTAATGAGGAAGAACAATTTGTTTTTGAAGCAATATTCCATAGTGCAATTAAATTATACCGTGGTGGCGGTGCATCAAAAACTAAATTAATTGAACAACATAAAAAGTTTGTTGATGAAATTGAACAAAAGCAAGAAGAAAAACTTGGACGTACTGAAGAGATTAATACAGCTAAGATACAAGCTTTACAAGAACTTGGTTATAACGAAGTTACACGTGAGAATGCATCTGAAGTACTAGCTAAGATAGCTGAGATACAATCTCGTGCTGTTTAATTTCTCCTATCCTATAGTTCATATAATACATATTATGTTAACATTTGTTTTTTGAATAATAGATAGCTACATTTATAGCTATCTTTTTTATTTTATACTCTATTTGTATAAAATACAATTCATTATAAATGATATATGAAACATATTATGTTATATAAAATATATTTTTATATAAATTTCTTTATGCATACATCTAACTTAACACTATTTAGATAATTAATGGATAATCATTCATTTAGGTGTAGTTAGATGTCTTATAGTACTGATTCTTACTCCTATTACTCCCCTTTTTATATATAAATAGGGGAAGTTGATTTGAAAATTAAAATACTATTTTTAATCGAGGTTGATAATTATACGTCTTTTAATATCTCGATGCGTTAGAATTAACGTGCTATCTATCAAATTATTATTTATTATATAATACTAGTTATATATATAGTAATTTGATATTAAAAATAAAATAAGTCCCCTACTTTCTAATTATGAAAATAGGGGACTAAAATTACTTTTTCTTA
>CADBMO010000004.1 GCA_902795755.1 uncultured Erysipelotrichaceae bacterium
ATATATTGGTAACGTAGATACATCTAATTTAGTTGAAATGTTTTTAGGTAATGCAAATCAATTAATTAGTAACGCGGTTTCATTTATGCAAAGTATGATATCTACCATGGTTACTGGATTCTTTGGATTTATCATTTCTTTATATATTTTAATTGATAAAGAAAACCTACTAAGGCAAGCCAAAAAACTAACTGTTGCATTATTTGATGATAAAAAAGTACAAGTAATATCTAGAATATTTAGATTAACTAACGAAACTTTTTCTAAGTTTATAACAGGACAATGCTTAGATGCAATGTTAACTGGATTTGAGTTTTTCTTAGTATTATGGATAATAAAAGTACCATACGCATTAATACTTGGAGTATTATTTGCATTAACGGCGTTAATACCATATGTAGGAGCATTTATTACACTTGTTGTTGGAATAGTGTTAACTGCGGTTGTAAACCCAATATATGCATTATGGTATACAATAGCATTCTTTACCGTACAGCAATTTGATGATAATTTTACTTATCCAAAAATAGTTGGTAATAAGGTAGGGTTGCCTGCTATTTGGGCGTTAGTTGCAATAATAATTGGTAGTGCAATAAGTGGACTTATAGGTATGATAATTTCTATACCACTTGCGTCAATACTATATTCTTTAACAAAGGAATGGATTAATAAAAAAATAGAAAACAAGAAAAAAACAAAAGAAGTTAAAAAAAGTTAATGGACATTAACTTTTTTTAATAGTATAATAATTGTATTAATGAGAAAAGAGGTAAGATTATGGAATTAAAAGGTTCAAAAACAGAGCAAAATTTAATGACAGCATTTGCTGGAGAAAGCCAGGCTAGAAATAAATATACTTATTTTGCTAGTAAAGCTAAAAAAGAAGGATATGAACAAATTGCAGCAGTATTTGAAGAAACTGCCAACAATGAAAAAGAACATGCTAAAATGTGGTTTAAAGAATTAAATGGTGGAGCAGTACCATCTACAATTGAAAACTTAAAAGCTGCCGCAGAAGGAGAAAACTACGAATGGACAGATATGTATGCTGAATTTGCTAAGACTGCTAAAGAAGAGGGTTTCGATCATATAGCATACTTATTTGAAGAAGTAGGAAAAATCGAAAAAGAACATGAAGAAAGATACTTAAAACTATTAGATAATATCAATAATGATTTAGTATTTAAAACAAACGATAATGAAACAGTATGGATTTGCCGTAATTGTGGTCATGTATACGTTGGAAAAGAGGCTCCAAAAGTATGTCCAGTATGTGCTCATCCACAAAGTTATTTTGAAAGAAAAGCAAATAATTATTAAAAAGAACGAAAGTTCTTTTTTTTTATATTCTTGATATTATTAGCATTTTATTGTATCATTAAATAGTAAGATTGTATAATAATAGAAAAAGTGGGTGCTAAACATGTTTGAAGAAGAAAAAAGAAGCGTAGGAAGACCTAAACTTGCAAATGCTAAATTAAAGAAAAATAGTATTATATTGTGCATAATATGTTTAATTTTAGTAGTTGCTTTATTAATAGGCGGAGCATATAAGTTAAACATTATTAAATTAAAAGGTGATTCATCAAATAAATTTGAAATTGGTGATAAGTTTTGTTTGGGTAGTGAATGCTTTTATACCATAGATGATGATGGCACTACCATAACAGCCCTTGCCAAGTATAATTTATTAGTAGGTTATACTTTAAAGAAGGAAGATGGTTATAATGATAATTCCCCTTTATATGAAATAGATGAAAATCAAGAGGGATACGGACTTCAAAGTTATAGAGCACTTGGTTATTCATATCAATTAGGGGATAATGAGCGTATTGGGTTAGTAGCTTTTTCAAAAAAAGCTGATGGAAGTGAAAATATTTATTGGTGGCAAAATGGTGATGTAGCGTCTGAATATACAAATAAGTATCCCTTTGTATATGATAGTAATGCAACAATTTATGGTTATGTGAATGATTATAAAACCAAATTAAATGATATGGGATACAATGTAAAAGATGCAACGTTATTATCTAAAGAGCAAGCTGTAGATTTAGGTTGTGATAACACTAGTAGTAATTTTAGCAATAGATGTTTAAATGCTCCTAGTTGGGTTTATACATCTTCATATTGGCTTGGTACCGCTTATCAAAGCTACCCATATATGATACAATCTAATTCTTATATTGCATACTTATATAGTGCATCTAGTATTTTTGGTGCTGGTGTAAGACCAGTAATTAAGATTAATAAAAGTGATATACCAAAAGATAGAGGTTTAAATAAAAATTATAATATTGGTGATGAAGTTTGTATTAAAAGTGAATGCTTTAATGTTATAGGTAAGGATACAAAGAAAAATGAAGTTGCTTTATTTGCTAAATATAACTTATTATTAGGTTATGACATAAAAATGGGTGAAGAATATGAGAGGTTTAATAAAATAGATGAATCTACTTCCGGATACGGAATGCAAAGTAAAGATGCCATTGTAAATGCTAATGAGCAATCAATATATGGTGGGGTATCTTTTATAAAAGTATCAGAAGAGCAAAGACAAGCGATGATAAATGGAGATTCGCCAGAGTTTGATTATTATTGGATGAATGGTGAAGATGTTGATTCTAGTTATAAAAAAGAAATCACATTAGATGATAATAACGTAGTTTACTATGATTATTATAACGAGCAATCTAATTTATATAATTATATAGAAAACTATAAAACAAAGTTAAGTAGTATTAGTGGTATAAAAATAAAAGAAGCTAGAATACCAGATTTAACTGATTACTATTATTTCCTTTATAATAACTTATGGGAAAATTGGGAAAAGCCAGGATTTTATTGGACTAGTGTAGCATTTGAAGATGATTCAATTAATGTTGGTACTGAAAATTTTAACGAAGAAGGATTTGAAGGCCCTAGTATGCCCCCATATGCATTTATGCCAATAAGACCAGTTTTAGTTGTTAATATAGATGAGCTTAATAAAACACCTCAACAAACTACAACAACTACTAAAAGACAAGAAATAGTAACAAAACCAGCAACAAATAAGGTAATTCATAGGTACGTATATGATGTAGAAAACCCAAAAAATAATACAACTACCACAATTAAATCAACCACAAATAAAAATAGTAATAAAAACTTTGGTAATAAAGTAGTTATAAATCAAAGTAATAAAACCAATTGGTGGATAATAATTATTGGTATAGTAGATGGTGCATTATTTATGGCAGTATTATTGTTACTAAAATCATTATTAAGTAAGAAAAAAAGACATTAATTTGTCTTTTTTTATTTACTTGAAAAAATAATGATATCATGGTATTATTTTATATAGAATAAGAAGGACTGATAATATGCACGAACATAATGATACTGAAGTTCTTAATCTAGATGAGGAAATAATAAAAAAAGAGCTAGAGTTAAGAAAAAGGGAAAAAGAAATTAAGAAAAAAGAAGAAGCGTTTAAAAAGATAGAAGAAGAAAAAAGAAAAAGGATAGAAGCTAAAAAGAAAAAAGAAAAAGAAAAAAAACTAAGAGAAGAACAATTAGCAAGAAAAGAAAGAGAATTAATTCATAATGAAAAGAAAAAGTTAGATAAAGAAGTTCGTGTAATGCAAGAAAAAATTAAGGAATCTAACAAAGTATTATTTTCAGTTCTTAAAATATCCATCTTCTTTTTGGTATCGGTTATTGTGATTATACTTCTTAAAAGGATGATTGGATAGTATGAAAAAATTAGATATAATATACGAAGATAAAAATATATTAGTAATTAATAAACCAGCAGGTCTTCTTACTGTTTCTACGTCTAAAGAAAAGGAGAAGACTTTATTTTATGAAACGTCAGCATATGTAAAAAAGAGTAATCCAAAAGCAAAAATCTTTATTATTAATAGACTTGATAAAGAAACTTCTGGAATTGTAATGTTTGCAAAGAATCAATCTTTAAAATATAAGTATCAAGAAAGATGGAATGAACTAGCAATAAAAAGAGGGTATGTTGCATTAGTACATAATTATTTTAATGATAAAAAAGGTACCATAAAATCTTATTTAAAAGAAACAAAAACAATGCTTGTATATTCAACGGATGATAAAAAAAATGGTAAACTCGCGATTACAAATTATGAGGTGATAAAGCAAAATAATAAATATGCGCTTTTAAATATAGAAATTAAAACAGGAAGAAAAAATCAAATAAGGGTACATTTAAATGATATAAATCATCCAATTGTAGGGGATAAAAAGTATGGAATAAAGGATAATTATAAAAGGTTAATGTTACATGCTAATTATTTAAAAATAATTAATCCAATAACAAATAAAGAAATGGAATTTGAATGTAAAGTTCCAAAAGAGTTTGATGCACTAGGAAAGTAGATGTAAAATTTACTTTTTTTATTTAATTATTGTTTAATTTTGTTATCTGTATTATAATTAAATAGATAGGATGTGATAATAATGAAGAAAAGATTAATTAGTGCAATAGTAGTACTTGCAATATTTATACCACTATTAATATTAGGTAAAATGTATTTTAGAGTAGCGGTTACTGTGTTAGCAGTATTGGGGTTAAAAGAATTTTTAAACTTACCACATAAAAATAAAAGACCAAAATATGTTGATGTAATATTATATGCAATGGTAATTGTTTTAACTTTTTTAGATAAGAATAAAGAAATATATTATGTATTAACGCTATTATTACCAATGCTTGCAGTAATATATTGTAATGATAATAAAAAGTATAACGCAGATGAAGCATTTAAATTATCTGCAATGACTTTGTTTATTGGGTTTATATTTAATAAGTTTATTTTGATAAGAAATGATAATATTTTATTATTAGTATATTTATTTTTAATAACTACAATGACTGATACATATGCTCATATGGGAGGAAGTTTAATTGGTAAGCATAAATTTGCACCAAAGATTTCTCCTAATAAGACATGGGAAGGTGCGATTATAGGAGGTATATTTGGTACTTTAATACCTGCAACTTTCTATCATATTTTTGTATCGCATTCGGCAAATGTATTTTTCTTGTTAGTAATAACATTGTTATTATCATGTTTGGGACAATTAGGAGATTTGTTCTTCTCAGCGGTAAAAAGAAATCATAAAATAAAAGATTTTTCTAATATAATGCCAGGTCATGGGGGAGTATTAGACAGATTAGATAGTATTATATTTGTAATAATGGGATATATATTATTATCAGGAATTATTTAAGGAGGAAAAATGTTAACATTAATTTATTTTATATTAATGCTTGGAATAATTGTTTTTGTTCATGAATTAGGTCATTTTATATGGGCAAAAGCATCAGGTGTTTATTGTTATGAATTTTCACTTGGTTTTGGGCCAAAATTGTTTTCTTTTCATCGTAAGGGTGATGAGACGATGTATTGTTTGAGACTATTTCCACTTGGTGGATACGTTTCAATGGCTGGTGAAGAAGTAGATGATGATAAAAGTGTACCTAAATCTAAAAAAATGTATAACAAGCCTTGGTATAAAAAACTTATAATAGTACTTGCAGGTGTTACACATAACTTTATATTAGGTTTTCTAGTATTATTTATAATGGCACTTTGTTATGGAGCACCTTCAACCAAACCAATTTTAGGGTACGTGGATAAAAAAGCCCCTGCTTATAAAGTTGGGTTAAGAGAAGGTGATGAGATAGTAAAAATAAATGGTAAGAAAACCAAAACATGGGATGATGTATTAATTACACTTACCATAGCAGATAAGAAAAAGGCACAGCAAATAACTATTATAAAAAATGGTGAGAAAAAAATAGTTCGTGTCAAACCAAATATTACAAAAGATAAAAAAGGTAATGAATCAGCATATTATGGAATAGGTTCTGATGGAAAAATACATCATGGCTTTGTAAATGCTATTAAATATGCCGGAATTAAATTTGGTTCAATATTTAAGTCAATGATTATAAGTATTAAGGCTCTTGTAACAGGACAAGTTGGTTTAGGATCGTTATCCGGACCAGTTGGAATATATTCAATAGTAGGTCAGCAAAGCAAGGTAGGATTATCTGGTTTATTATATTTATTAGCATACTTATCAATAAACGTAGGATTTATTAATCTTTTACCATTTCCTGCGTTTGATGGTTACCGAGCTGTTGTAATTATATTTGAAACAATTAGTGGTAAAAAAGTAAATCCAAAGGTAGATGCAATAGTTAATAACATTGGTTTGTTCTTGCTGTTTGGATTAATGATATTAATAACCATAAAAGATATATTGAAACTTTTCTAGCAAAAGTTTCTTTTTGAAAAGAGGTAAATATGTATAAAGATTTAAAAGTTATATTTATGGGTACTCCTGATTTTTGTGTTCCAATTTTAGATACTTTAATAAAAGAATGCAATGTTATAGGAGTAGTTACGCAACCTGATAAAGAAGTTGGAAGAAAACATGAAATAATGTATTCGCCAATTAAAAAAGTTGCGCTTGAAAACAACATAAAAGTGTTACAACCAATTAAAATTAGAAACGAGTATGAAGATATTATTAGTATGAATCCTGATATTATAATTACGTGTGCCTATGGTCAAATAGTGCCAGAAGTTATTCTTAATGCACCAAAGTATGGATGCATTAATGTTCATGCATCACTACTTCCAAAATTAAGGGGTGGTGCCCCAATTCATAAAGCTATTATTAATGGCTACGATAAAACTGGTATTACAATTATGTATATGGATAAAGGTATGGATACAGGAGATATGATATCAAAGGTAGAAGTAGAAATAAAAAATACTGATACCGCAGAGACTTTACATGATAAATTACAAGCTGCATCGGTACCACTATTAATTGATACTTTAAAAGATATAATAAGTGGAACCAACAAAAGAGAAAAACAAAATAATGATGAAGCAACGTATGCATATAATGTATCACGTGAAGAAGAACATATTGATTTTAGTAAAACGTCAAAAGAAATATATAATCAAATAAGAGGACTTAATTCCTGGCCTGGTGCATATGCTATATTAGATGATAAAAATATTAAAATATGGTCATCTAATATAAGTGATAAAACGTATGATAAAAAACCAGGTACAATAGTTAATTTAGATAAAAATGGATTAGAGGTTGTAACGGGTGATGGCAGTATATTGATAACGGAATTACAATTACCTGGAAAGAAGAAAACTTTAGTAAAAGATTTTATAAATGGGTCAAAAAAAGAAGATTATGTTGAAAAATGTTTCAACTAATCTTTTTTTGTAAAGTATGTGTTTAAGCTTGTCTAATTTATTGACTTATTAAGAATCATTTAATATTATTAAAATAGAGAGGATGATATGATGAAGAAAAAGAAAATCATAATAATAGGCATAATAATAATTGTATTATTAATAATATCCATACTAATATTTATAAACATTAAACCTACGAAGAAGGTTAATAAAAAAATAACTACTACAAAACATACACAAAAAGTAGTTATAGATGACGATAAGTATAAGCATTTAACGAAGGTTAGAACAACTACTGTAGAGTCAAATAATTATAAAGCTAGTATTATAGATGGTGAGTTAATAATAACATTTGATGGTAAAGGTGTTAAAACTAGTGGAATAGATGAAAAAATATTATACGTTGTTGATTTAGGGAACTTCGTTAGTTATGAACCAACCTTTGTGGCAATTGCAAAAGAAAAAGTTTACGTTGGTGAGATAAATTCTAATGGTGAAGCTATTTTTGATAAAATAAACACTACCAATAATATAAATGAGGTATACTTAGTAAATGAACTTGATTATTCTTTTGGATATGTTAAACAAGCATATGCTCTTTTAGATAATGGTGAGCTAAGAAAAATAGAGTATAATGCGTATAGTAATAAAGCTAGTCTTTCAAGGACTTATGAAAATAGGTTTGTTGACATATTTTTATGGGGTAATGGTGGTTTAGTATTAAGGATAGATAAAGGAAAAAATAATTTGTTGTTAGCAAAAAATCAAGTAGAAGAATATAATCAAAATCATGAGATGGTAGTAAAGTTAGACTTTGAAGAGATGTTATATAACAAAAAGAAAGTAAATGCTAAATACGTTATTTTATCAGATGAAGGATACCAAGTATACGTAGTTACTATTGATAACGATTTTTTATATGCTAAACAGGATAAAGACATACCAAACCAAAACGTATTAGAATTAAAAGAGTATTCAAAAAAGAAAGTAAAACAAGTAGATGTAAAAGAAAATAAAACAATTAACATTATCTTTGAAGATAATGATAAAAAAGAATTAAATTATGATATTTTGTATGAAGGATAAGGAGTGATATTATGAATAAAGGTTTAAAGATATTTTTATATGTTTTATTAGCATTATTATGTTTTGGACTTGGTTATGGAGTATCTTATATAACATCTAAAAACGTTATGGATAAAAAAGAAGAAAACAAAGTAACTACCACTAAAAAAATAGAAACAGTTAGCAAGGAAGAAAAAGCGTTTAAAAAAATACTAAATAACGAAATGCAGTTTAATGCAACTAGATGGGCAGATACAAAAGTAGAAAAATACTATTTAAAAGAATATACACCAGAAGAGTCAATGGGTTACGTAATAGATAAATATACATACCTAGACATGGATGGAAATGGAACAAAAGAATTAATTATTATGGGTACAATCACGAATAACAGAAATGAATTGTTAGATGGTATGAACTTGGTATTTAATTATGAAAATGGTGACGTTAACTGCTATTTATTTAGTTGGAGAGGTTTATCTGATTTAAGGACTGATGGGTCATATATGGTAAGTGGTGGCGTTTCATCAAGTGGAATAATGAGAATTAAGAAATTTGGTGATTTAAAAGAAGAAGATCAATTTGAAGAAGAAGAGTTAGCAATAAACGAAGGTGATAATTATAAATTATCCGGAAAAATGGTAAGCGAAGAAGAATATACAAATTATTTAAAAGATAGAGATGCAAAAAAAGAACCAGAATGGAAAGAATATAAATAAAAGACTTGTATAAAAGTCTTTTTTTAGTATAATATTAATAGGAGAGTGAATATAAATGGATGAGGTTTTATTAGAAACAGAAGATAGAATGCAAAAAGCAATTGCAAATATGGAAACAAAATTTTTAAATGTTAGAGCAGGAAGGGCAAACCCAAGAATACTTGATAAAGTAGAGGTTGAATATTATGGTAGTCCAACACCACTTATTCAATTAGCAACTATTTCAGTTCCAGAGGCACGTAAAATAGTTATTAAACCATTTGATAGAAATAGTATTAGTGATATAGAAAAAGCTATTTTTGAATCTGATATTGGGTTAACACCTAATAATAATGGTGAAACAATTACCCTTGTTATTCCTGAGTTAACAGAAGAAAGAAGAAAAGAATATGTTAAAGAGGCAAAAACACTTGCAGAGGAAGCTAGAATTGCACTTAGAAACATAAGACAAGACGCTAATAATGATATTAAAAGATCTGAAGAAACAGAAGATGAAAAAGATGCTTATATGGAAGATGTTCAAGAATTAATTAATAAGTATAACAAAATAGTTGATGAAAAATTAAAAGAAAAAGAAACCGAATTAATGAGTGTATAATTATTGTAGGAGGCTTTGTATGAGAAAAGCTAAAGTAAAAGTATTAATAATAAGTGCTATTATTATTGGATTGTTTGTTTTTGTTTTATTTAAAACAGGAGTAATAACAACCGTTAATAATGCGATGAACAAGTTAAGTGGTAACGCAAGCATTAATAACAATAGTAAGCCAAATATTATAAATATAGTAAATTCAAGTGGAGAAGAAAAAGTAAATGAAGACGTAGTTATTTTTATTGACGTTTTGGATACTTCTAAAATAAAAAGGATAGAGTATTCGTTAGATAATATTAATTGGCATAGTGTTGATAGTATGTTTAAAGATAATGAGGTTATAACAGGTAAGGTAGTATTTACTAAAAACATGAAAAAAATAGTTTATGTAAGAGCAATTAACGAATATAATAACGTTAGTGATTATAAAACAACGAAAGTAATTATTGAAAAATAATTACTTTTTTAAAATTGACAAAGATATTAAATATGTTATAATTATTTTAATGAAAAGCAACGAAGAGGACTAGTAATAAGTGTATGACCAAAAGAGAGTTAGTGGTTGGTGGAAACTAATGGTATAAGCTTATGAATTCACCTTAGAGCCGTGTTCGTAATGAATAACCGTTTATCAGCGTTAATGATTTGAGTGTATACGTTATGTATAAATTAAGGTGGTACCGTGGACTAAAGTTCATCCTTTTGGATGGACTTTTTTATTTAGTTGCATATAGGAGGGATAATATGGATATACAAAAAGAAACTAGTAAGATTAAATCTATGATTGAGGAAGATAAAAAAAGTGTTAAAACAATCCAAGAATTAAATGAATTAAAAGTAAAATACATGGGTAAAAAAGGTATTATTAGTGAGCTTAATTCTAAAATAAAAGATGTACCTAACGAAGAGAAAAAAACATTTGGTATGAAAGTAAATGAAGTAAGAACTTTATTTAATGATTTTTATGATGCCAAAAAAGAAGAAATAGAAAATAAGGTATTAAATGAAAAACTAGAAAAAGAGCGTATTGATATAACCATGCCAAGTAAAAAGATAAAACGTGGTTCAAAACATCCTATGACAAGAATAGAAGAAAAATTTGAAGATTTATTTTTATCAATGGGGTATACAATTTATGATGGGCCAGAAATTGAAAGTGATGAAAATTGCTTCCAAAAACTAAACTTACCAAAAGGGCACGCTGCAAGAGATGCACAAGATACGTTTTATTTAAAAGATGAATTTGAAAATTATTTATTAAGAAGTCAAACTTCTACTGCACAAGTAAGAGCAATGGAAGAAAATAAAGACAAAGGACCTCTTAGAATAGTTTGCCCTGGTAAGGTATATAGAAGAGATGAAGATGCAACGCACTCACATCAATTTATGCAAATAGAAGGATTAGTAATTGATGAAAATGTTTCTATGGCAGATTTAAAAGGTACTTTAGAATTGTTCTGTAAGGCTATTTTAGGAGAAAAAACCAAAGTTAGATTTAGACCTAGTTATTTTCCATTTACCGAACCATCCGTTGAGGTAGACGTTACATGTTTTAAATGTGGTGGAAAAGGATGTGCACTATGTAAACAAACCGGATGGATTGAAGTATTAGGTGCTGGTATGGTTCATCCAAACGTACTTGAGATGAGTGGTTATGATAGCAAAAAGTATCAAGGATTTGCATTTGGTACCGGAATTGATAGATTTGCTATGTTTAAATATGGTATTACTGACATAAGAACAATATATGGCAATGATATTAGATTTTTAACACAATTTGATAGAAAGGATGATGAATAATGTTATTATCAAGAAATTTTGTAAGTGATTATATTGATTTACCAAAAGATTTAACTATTGAACAAATTGCAGAAGATATGACATCAGTTGGTAATGAGTATGATGATGCTGGTAAATTAATTAATTGTACTAAATTAGTAGTTGGACAAATATTAGAAGCATATGATCATCCTGATAGTGACCATTTACATGTTTGTAAAGTAGATGTTGGAAATGAGGTTTTAAACATTGTATGTGGTGCGCCAAACGTAAAAGAAGGCCTTAAGGTAGTTGTTGCACTTCCTGGAGCTAAATTACCTGGTGGTGAAATAAAAAAAGGAATGATTAGAGGTATCGAATCTAATGGTATGCTATGCGCTAAATCAGAGTTAGGTTTAGATAATAAATTTTTAGAAGAAAAAGATAAAACTGGTATTCATGAATTAGATGATGATGCGAAGATAGGTACTGATGCTATTAAAGCACTTGGTTTAGATGATGAAGTTATTGATTTTGAACTTACTTCTAACAGGGGTGATTTATTAAGCGTTTTAGGTATGGCATATGAATTGGGTGCTATATATAAAAAGAATGTTAAAGACATAGATTTAGAATATAAAACTGTAAAAGAAAACGTAAAAGATGAGTTTTCAATTGATATTAAAACTGATGATTGTACTTTGTTTTTAGCAAAAAAAGTTAAGAACGTAACAATAAAAGAAAGTCCGGATTTCATCAAAGAAAGACTTATTGCAAGTGGTATCAGACCAATTAATAACGTTGTTGATATTTCTAATTACGTAATGTTAGAAACAGGTCAACCACTTCATTATTATGATGCAAATAGTTTAGGTGAAAAATTAATAGTAAGAAACGCAAATGATGGTGAAAAGCTTACTACTTTAGATGGTATACAAAGAACTTTATCAAAAGATGATATCGTAATTGCTGATCCTAATAAGGCTATTGGATTAGCGGGCGTTATGGGTGGATTATCTACTGAAGTTGAAGAGACTACTAAAGATATTATTATTGAATCTGCTATATTTGACAAAGTAAAAATTAGAAAGACATCTAAAAAGATACTTAGAAGTGAAGCATCAAACAGATTTGAAAAAGGTCTTGATCCTAAAAGAACATACATGGCAATGGAAAGAAGTTGTGCATTATTACAAAAATATGCTAATGCACAAGTACTTGATGGATTAGTAGAGTATAATAAAATTACTATGGAAGATAAAGAAATAAACTTGAGATTTTCTAAGGTAGAAAGTGTATTAGGTATAAAAATAGACCGTGATAAAATTATTGATATATTAAAATCTCTAGGATTTAAAGTAGAAGATAAAAAAGATTATTTAACGGTTGTTGTGCCTACTAGAAGATTAGATATTTCGATAGAAGAAGATTTAATTGAAGAAGTTGGAAGAATGTATGGTATGGATAACATAGAAGGTAAATTACCGCTATTAAAGGTTATTAATACTCATTTTGATAAAACTAAAAGAGAAATTAAAAATAAATTAATTGATTTGGGATTAAACGAGACGCTTAGTTATTCATTAATTCCAAATAGTGAAGTGCATAAATTTACTAATGAAGAATTTACTGAAATAACTTTAAATGATCCAATGAGTGAGGATAGAAATACCTTAAGATATAGTTTGTTATATTCGTTAAAAGAGATATATTCATATAATAAATCTAGAAATAATAGTGATATTTCAATATTTGAAGTAGGAAAAGGATTCTATAAAGAAAATGATGAATATAAAGAAGATTTGAAATTAGCAGTTTTAATGACAGGAGATTATTATTTAGATGTTAATAAAACAAAGGTTGATTTTTATATAATCAAAGGTGTATTAGAAGAATTATTAGATTTCTTAGGATATAAAGATAGATATAGTTTGGTAGTAGACGACATTCCAAAAGAATTTCACCCTGGTCAAAGCGCATCAATTATAATGCAAGGTAAAAAAATAGGTGTAATAGGTAAAATGCATCCAAGTGTTATAAAAGATAACGTATATGCATTTGAGATAAACTTAGAAAAACTATTAGTTAATAGAGCAAGTAAGATGGTATTTAAAGAAATACCAAAATATCCAAGTGTTAGAAAAGATGTTGCATTTATCGTTGATAAGGATGTTACCGTTAAAGAGGTAATGGATGTAATAAAAAAATCTGCGGGTAGGTTATTAAGTAAGCAAGAATTATTTGATGTATATACTGGTGAAAATGTCAAGGATAATGAAAAATCATTAGCATTTGCGCTTTACTTTAGTGATGAAAGTAAAACTCTAACGGAAGAAGAAGTAATGGAATGTTTTAATAAAATTATTAAGAACGTTGAAGAAAAATTAGATGCTAAAGTAAGAGATAATTAAAAAGAGTGTTAAATGGCACTCTTTTTTAGTTGATAATAATTGCTAAAAGTTATATAATATAAAAGAAGAATAAGGTGGTGTTGCTATGGATGAATTTGAATATGCAATGGGTGGTTCACCAGAAACCAATCCATTTTCATTATCAGATTATAGCATAGGTACAATAATTTTGGTTGCTTTATTAATTATTGTTTTAATTATTAATATTATATCATTTATAAAGTTTTATAAGAAAATGGGATATAATGGATTAAAAGCAATAGTACCTGTATATAATTTTATGATACTTGCAGAAATGGGTGATATGAAAAAAGTAATGGGATTATTATTCTTAATACCTATTGTTAATTTTATATTCTTATTTAAAGCATATAAATCTATTTCTAAAAAAATGAGTTTAAGTGGCGCATATCCAATACTATTAACGTTATTACCATTTATTTTTATTCCGTTAATAGCATTTAATAAAAAGATTGTTTGTGCACCTGAATACATGCATAGTGAAGAAGTTATAGAAAATTTAGATACAGGAAAAGTAACTGATCTTAACGCGTTATTAGGGCAAGATAGCACATCACAAGAACAGAGTCAAATGCAAAACAATATGCAAGTAAATCAAACGATGCCTCAGACTAACAATGATCAAATGCTAGATCCAAATATGTTATCAAACAATATGAATAATCAAATGATGAATCCAAACATGATGCAAAATAACATGCAAATGAATCAAGGAATGGTGCCAAATAATATGAATGGTCAAATGATGGATCCAAACATGATGCAAAATAGCATGCAAATGAATCAAGGAATGGTGCCAAATAATACAAATGGACAAATGATGAATCCAAACATGATGCAAAATAACATGCAAATGAATCAAGGAATGGTGCCAAATAATATGAATGGGCAAATGATGGATCCAAACATGA
>CADBMO010000005.1 GCA_902795755.1 uncultured Erysipelotrichaceae bacterium
AAATTATTAAAATATGACTTTAAATGGATAAATAAAATTATGTATATTTATTTTATAATTTTATTTGTCATTAGTATTGCAGTAAGAATAGTAGAAAGCATGAAAAAAGATCTTTTATTGCTTGTTATTGATAAAATTTTATCAGCAATGTTTATTAGTTGCGTGGTTTCAATAATGATTACTTGTGTAATGAGGATATGGAGCAGGTTTGTTAATGGTATATATAAAGATGAAAGTTATCTAACGCATACTTTACCAGTAACGAAAAATCAAATTTTTAATGCAAAAATGATTGCATCTATTTTATCAATTATTATGTCAGCCTTAGCTATAGTTTTTTGTATAGCAATTGTTTTTCTTAATAAAGATACACTTGAAACGTTAAAAGTGATGTATCAATCACTAATAGATGCTTATGGTAACTTATTTGCACTATGCTTTGTTATTGGTTTAGTACTATTAGTTTTATTAGAAATTATATATTTGATGATGGCAGGAATCTTTGGAATTGTTACAGGTTATCGCTTTAATAATTACAAGGCAATTAAATCTATTATTATAGGTATAGTAAGCTATGGCGTATTATCTATTTGCTCGTTTATAATCCTTGGAATAATGAGTAAGTTTGCTGATTTTAAAATAGTTGCAGATGGCTTTCCATCTATGAATACTATAAAGGTTATGGGATTAACTTTTATAATAGTATATTTAGTATATAATTTAGCATATTACTTCATATCTAAAAAAATAATTAATAAAGGTGTTAACGTAGATTAAAAAAAGCTCATGTATGAGCTTTTTTATAGTTTAATCTTTTTAAAGAATCTTATAATTCTTTCTTTATTTAGTTTTACTATTATAATTGCTATTATAGTATATATAAGTGCTAAAGCAGCATCTTCTATTATGTGTTGTTTAGTAAATAGGGTTGATATGACTATTATAAATGAGTATAAGACTAATAAGTATTTATATTTATTATTACTTTTTAAAATGTAGTATATCATTATGAAACAATATGCACAGTGCATTGAAGGTAAGCAGTTAATCGCTGGAGTATCCGCCATATACGTGAAATTAACTAACCAATCAGTAATACTTTTAACCTCTATTGCAGGTCTTATTATTTCACTTGGATAAATAATAAAAGTAATATGTGCAAAAAATGCTGTAAGTAGCATTGTAGTAATCATATATTTAAATACTTTTTTATCATATTTATAAACTAAAAAGGTACATAATACTATAAAAGGGTACCATGAGTTATAAATATATATAAATGGCTTTACAAGTGGGACATTAATTATAGATTTTAATATGTTATAATCACTTATAAATACTTTAATTAAAAAATATAATAATGCTTGAGATCCCATTGTAAAAATTGTTAATACTAAATAATCCTTATACTTCTTCATGTATATAATTATAGCACTATTTTATACAAAACTTAATAAATTTTTAATACTTATTTAATAAAATATGGTATAATTTAAAATAGGTGATACTAGATGAAGAGTAAAGTGTTCAAGACCATTGATGAACAAATTGAAATTCTACAAAGTAAGGGGTTAATAATCAATGATGTCGCAAAAGCAAAAGATATTTTGTTACGTGAAAATTACTTCTTTATTAATGGTTATAGATCGTTATTTTTAAAGAGTAATGCGGATAGAAGATATATTAACGGAGTTACTTTTGAAGAATTATATTCTGTTTTTCAATTTGATAGGAATTTACGAAATGTTTTATTTAAAAATTTTTTAATAGTAGAGAATAACTTAAAATCTATTATTTCATACAGCTTGTCTAAAAAGTATGGTGTTAAAGAAAAAGACTACTTAAAACCTGCTAATTTTTCACAAGATACTAAAAAAGTAAGACAAGTTACTGATGTACTAACTAAGATTAAAAGGCAAATCAAATTAAATGGTAGACAACATAGTGCGACATTACACTATTTAAGTAACTATGGTTATGTACCATTATGGATTTTAGTTAAGTTATTGTCTTTTGGAATGATTAATGAATTATATTCTATTTTAAAACCAGAGGATAAACAAATTGTATCTGAAATATATGGCTTAGATGCAGAAACATTAGGTACTTATATTGCATTATTATCAAATTATCGTAATTTATGTGCACATGAAGATATAGTATATGATCATAAAACACAAAAAGAAATACCAGATACTAAATATCATAAGGCACTTAATATTCCATTAATGGATGATGAGTACATATATGGTAAAAATGATATTTTTGCAATTGTGATAATGCTTAAATCAATGCTTACGCAAAGCGATTTTAGAGACTTTGTTAATGAAATTAATTATGAATTAAATTTATTAGATGGAAGAGTTGAATCTGTTCCACAAGATAAAATATTAGATGTTATGGGATTTCCTGATAATTGGTTAGAAATAGATAACTTATAATGAAAGGATGATTATAATGAAAGAGCGAATTGAATCAAATTATGAAGCTGTTAAAGTAGTAAATCATAATAACAAGAAAAAGTCTTATACTTTTATAATTATGTTATTAATTATTTTCTCGTTTTTAATAGGAGTTGCATTAACGTTTTTCTATTTTAAAGAACATCCTAATGTTGTTACTAGTAAAAGAACAATATCAGAAACAAAAGTATCAGAAGAAGCTATGGAATCTGCCATAAGTAAGGTATATGATTCTGTGCTTTGTATAGAAGTTATGGATGAGTATGGTCAAACCATTTCAACTGGTACTGGCTTTGTATATCAAAAAGATGATAAGTATGGTTATGTATTAACTAATGCTCACGTTGTATCAAATGCAAGCAAAGTAAATGGTAAGCTTTCTAATAATGAAATGGTTGAATTAAAGGTACTAGGTACTGATTCTTATACTGATTTAGCAGTGTTAAGAATGGATGTAAAAAAAGTTTTACAAGTAGCAAGTATTGGTAAAAGTAGTAATATGAAAGTTGGTAATACAGTGTTTACCGTTGGGTCACCAATGGGATCTGAGTATTCTGGTACAGTTACTAAAGGAATTCTTTCAAGTAAAGAAAGATTAATAGAAACATCTACTTCTAATGAGTATTATCAAACTGAATCATATATTGTTAAAGTTATGCAAACAGATGCTGCTATATCACCAGGTAATAGTGGTGGACCACTAGTTAATTTAGCAGGAGATGTTATAGGTATTACTTCATTAAAAATAGTAGATTCAAAGGCAGAAGGTATGGGCTTTGCTATACCAATAGATGATGCTATGAATTATGTTGATACATTAGCAAGTGGTAAAAAGATAGAAAGACCTATTATGGGTGTTCAAATACTTGATTTAACCAATAAATTACTATTACAAAGATATAATATAAAGTATGATGAAAATGTTAAAGAAGGTGTTTTATTAGTAAAAATAAGTGATGATTATCCAGCAGCAAAAGCAGGATTAAAAGAATCAGATATTATTACTAAAATAGATGGAGAAAAAATAAATACAACTTCTAGGTTTAAATATGAGTTATATAAACATAATATAGGTGAAACTATTAAAGTAACATATATTAGAAATGGTAAAGAAAAAACAACTAACGTTGTACTTAATAAATCTAATTAAAGAATCAATATGATTCTTTTTTATATGTTATAATGTTAATAGGTGATATCATGAATATTAAAATATATTTTTTATTATTTATTATTTATTCATTTATTGGATGGATAATGGAGGTTATATATACTAAGTTTAAGGATGGCAACTGGGTTAATAGAGGATTCTTGCTAGGTACAATATGCCCTATATATGGTAGTGGATGTGTGCTTATGTTATTGTTACTTAATAGGTATAAAAATGATTTATTTATTTTATTTTTTATGGCAATCGTTATTTGTTCTATATTAGAATATTTAACAAGTTTTATTTTAGAAAAACTATTTAATGCAAGATGGTGGGATTACTCTGATAGAAAACTAAATATAAATGGTAGGATATGTTTAGAGACAATGTTACCTTTTGGGATTTTAGGATGTTTATTAGTAAAGTATATTAATCCATTTGTGTTAGGATTATTAAATAAAATACCTGTAAAGACTTCAAATGCTATTGCAATAATACTTCTGATACTATTAATTATTGATATTGTTTTATCATTTAGTATAATTGGTAAACTAAAAGAGTCATCTGAAAAGATACTAAAAAAAGCTAGAAAAAAAGATAGTACAGAAGAAGTATCAAGGAAAGTAAGAGAATACATACTTAACTACTCTAAGTATGGTAAACGATTAATATTATCTTTTCCACATGCAAAGATACTAATTGAAAAGTATAGAAGTAAAAGGAAGTAACTAAAATGATTGAAAAAATTAATAAACTAAAGGAATTGATTAATAAGTCAAATAATATAGTATTTTTTACTGGTGCGGGAGTATCTACTGAAAGTGGTATACCTGATTTTAGAAGTAAAGATGGATTATATAATAAGAAAAATGAGTATGATTTACCACCAGAGTATTTATTAAGTAATAGATGTTTTTATGATAATACAAAAGTTTTTTTTGATAATTATAAAAAAACAATGAATCTTATAAAGTATGAGCCTAACATAACTCATAAATATATAAAAAAGTTAGAAGATGAAGGTAAGGTTAAAGCGGTTATTACTCAAAATATTGATGATTTACATAATAAGGCAGGAAGTAAGGTAGTATATGAATTACATGGTAATATAAATAGAAACTATTGTAATAAGTGTAATAAGTTTTATGATGCAAAGTCTGTATTTAATTGTGATGGTATTCCCACATGTAAATGTGGGGGAATAATAAAACCAGACGTTGTTTTATATGGAGAACAATTACCAGAAGATGCATATTTTGGATCAATTAA
>CADBMO010000006.1 GCA_902795755.1 uncultured Erysipelotrichaceae bacterium
AAATCAATTGCGCAAATTGTGAAAGATACTATAAAAATAATATAGGCTGCAATCATTATAATTTTTGTTATTATTTTCTTCATAATTCCACCTCGTTACATATTATATTATTTTTCCATTAAATTAAAATTAAAAAGACTCTATTCAATAGAGCCTTCTTTCATTATCTTATATCATTAATCACTATTTTTAAATCATCTGGAATATCATTTCCATTATAACCAAAAATGCTATCACCACAACCATAGATAATGATTAAATCATAACATGTCATATCAATTGATTCTCCTTCTGTATCATGATAACATCTATCAATATATATGATATGCTTATTATAATCGTATGATTTGAATTTATATGATACATTGATATCTTTTTCATTTGTAACTTGTCTCTTTGATAAAAAAGATATTGACATTGAGTTATAATTGATTAATGCATTCTTACTAGGCCTGAATCCACACAATTCGGATATTATTTCCGCAAGATCAGTTTTACGAATAGCTGTTGTACCTTCATTATAAACATCATCAAAATAAGGAGATAAATCATTAATCCCATATTCTTTTCCATCTACTGCATAAGATATAGTTACTTGTGCCTTTGTGTCATGAAGAGCATCGCTAATTGTAATTCTTGGAACTCCACTTGGCATAAAATAATCTACATCACTCTTTTTTACTGCCAACATTTCAATATGTTTAGAAATCTTTTCTTCATAGTCAATATCATTTAGATTTTTATTTATGGTATCAATTATAAATGAACCACAACTCATATCAGTATAGTAATGTTCAACTATAGAAAAATTAATATTTGAATAATATTCTAAAACATAAATATAATAATCACTAAACTTAAAATTAGAACCGAAATATTGTTTGAAGAAACTCAAATCAGATTTATTATAATCAACTCTTCCATATCTATTAACTAAATTATAATTACCATTACAAGAATCAAATACAATCTTATCTTTATTTTCTTCATAAACATCAGTAATATTGAACCACTCAGCTAATTCAAGATATTCAACATTGATATTTAATGGACCAGTTTCAGGATTATAGATTGTTTTTATGCCATCTGTTCTTATATATCTATCCTCTAAAATCATTGAATCATCAATGATGAAACTAATATTACTAGTATTCGCATTTGCAAGTAATTCATCAGTACCCTTGAATGTAACAACATCATAAAACGCTTCAAAAGCTTTTCCGCTATATGCGTAATTATAGTAATTTCTTTCCAACACAAATACAGTTTCATTAGGATAATACACAACTTCTTTCAACATATATTCGATATCACCCATTTTTGGATAAGAGACTCTTCTAATTAGGAAACTAATTTCATCCTCTCCCATCTCAATTTTATTGTATCTCATATTTCCTGCACTATCGATATCTTTTGTTTCTAAATCACATTTCTCATTGATTTCATTTACGATACATGGATCTTCTTCTGTCAATGTTACCCAATAAGTCCTACCAATAAATAAATGAACAATACTATAATTTGAATTAAAATATGGTTGAGTCAATTGAGCATCAGCATAGATATTATCAATATTTAATCCTAGAATTTGCTTAAGGTCATTTAAGCTTAATTCTTGACATGTATCAAATTCGACTTCTCTATTTAATTCTGGATGATCTTCCACAAAGAAATAACAATAATCATAACCTAATAGATAATATGTATTATGTGGTTTATAACTATATAAATCAATATCATCCTCAACTACAATTTCTCTTACTATATTTTTAAATAATGGATCAAGACCATAATAAGGGCTTCCTTTTAACACTGTGCCTTTTAAAATTTCTTTTTCAATTACTTCATCACCTTCATGGAAAGTAACAGTAGCATAGTCTTCAACAACTCCATTGATTGAATAATTATGAGGATTTATACCATCAACCTTATCTAATTCTAAAAAATATAAATAAGTATATTCATATTCTGTAAGAGGAGCTGCTAATAATCTTGTGAATTCAATATTATCATCTTGTTGATTTATCATAAAATGAATATCATCACAATTGATTCCTAATCTTTCATCATATAAATATAAAAACTTATTATCAAAATATGAACTATCATATTTATCTAATTTCTTAATATTCTC
>CADBMO010000007.1 GCA_902795755.1 uncultured Erysipelotrichaceae bacterium
AATGAAGTTTTTAAAAGTATTATTAAGTTGTGTTAAAAGTAAGGTTATATATGTTATTTTATTTTTAATATTTAGTGTATTAAGTATGTATTTATTAACATATATACCAGTTATAATAAGTTATGGAATTAATCATATTATTGGCAATAATGATAGTATTATATTTTTTGATAAAATGTTATCTCATGTTAATAATGTAAAAATGTATTTATTATTTATATGTCTTATTTTATTAGTAGTGCAAGGTTTAATATGCATATTTAATTATTTGAAGTCAAGGTTTAAAGATAAATTTATTCAAGAATTTCAATATAATTTAAAATATAGATTGTTTTATCATATTCAAGAACTAACTTATACGTCATTTTATAATAATTCGGTTGCAGATTTAGTTCAAAAAGCATCAACTGACATTAATAAAATAGTAAACTTTTTAGATAGACAATTAATCTTTTTTGTAGATCTTTTCTTGCTTATTATATTTGTTGGGTTTAGATTATTTAAAATACATTACGCGTTTTTAATTCTTATTTTTATCATATCATTATTAATTGTTATAAGAAGTATATGGTATTTTAAAAAATGTGCTCCATTTTTAAATAAGCTTATTGATATATCAAATGATATGTATCAAACACTTGAAGATGATTATAAAAACATTAATTTTATCAAACTTAATAATTTGGAAGATTCTGCTACAAAAGACTTTAATGAATTATCAGAAAAGAATAAAGAATGTTATAGATTAAAATATTTATACGATGATAAATATTATGCATTTGTAATGTGCATGTCAATGCTTAATAGACCACTTAACTTTATTTTGGGAGGAATACTTTTATATTTTGGTAAAATAACTATACCAATCATGCTTGTTATATTTGATTATTCATCTAGAATTATTAACGAATTTAGTGAATTTCATCATGTACTAGAAGAATTTAATGACTTTATCATTGCGTATAAAAGAATAAATAACTTGGTTTGCTTAACTACTGAAGAAGCCGATGACAATGAAATTAATTTAAATAATTATGATATTGTTTTTGATAACGTAACAATAAAACTAAATGATAAAGTAATTCTTAAAAATGTTAACTTTGAAATAAAAGAAAATGAAAAAGTATTTATAGTTGGTAAAACAGGTAGTGGTAAAACAATTCTTTTTAAAACGTTAATTGGCTTTTATGATTATGAGGGTAGCATTAAATTAGGTGGTGTTGAACTAAAAGAAATGAATAAAAAAAACATAAGAGAATATGTTTGTATGATACTTCAAGATTCATATATTTATAGTAAAACAGTGCGTGATAATATAAAAATACTTGATCAATATATTCCAGATAGTTACATGATAGATCTATCTAAGGAGTTTATGTTACATGATGATATAGTATCCTTAAAAGAAGGCTATAATACAATGATAGGCAAAGATGGTATTAAGCTGTCTAAAGGACAAAATCAAAGATTAATATTAACTAGAAGTTTTGTAAAGCCTAAAAATATTATGATATTTGATGATTCATTCTCGGCAATTGATAATAAAAATAAAAAAGAAATATTAAAAGATTTACTATCTAAAAGAAATAACTTTACTAAAATAGTAGTGTCATATGATATATCACTTGCACCTTCTTTTGATAAAATTTTATTTATTGATAATAAGGAAATTATTATGGATAATCATGAAAACATGCTTAAAAATGAAAAATATAAGAAAATATATGACATAGGTATGGATAAAGTAGGTGATAAGTATGAATAAGAAAGATAATTTAAAACGATTATTTTACTTTGGAGAAAATAATAAACAAATTAAATTTTGGTATCTTTTAAGACTTACACCAAGTATTCTTATATTTACTGGACCACTTTTAACTACTTTAATTCTTGATAAGTTTTTTCCTTTAAATAAATTAAAGACAGTATATTTTTGTTCATTTATATACATCGTATTAATAGTTTTAAGAACGATACAAATATTTGTATATAATCAAAAAAGAGCAGAGATAATGGTTAAAGAAGATACTACCATAAAAAATAAGTTTTTTAAAAATGTAATTAAAACAAAACTTAGTAAAATTGATATATTTCATGTTGGAGAATTAATATCGCTTAATACAACTGAGTCTAAAAGTGCATCACTTTTATTTCCATGGAGTTATATGAGAGTATATCCAATACAGTATAAAAACGTATTTTATACATTAATAATAATGTTTTTTATGAATTATAAATTAGCATTAATAACAATACCTGTTTTCTTTATTAGTTATTTTATGTTAAAACCACTTTATAACAAAAATAGAAAAATAATTAAAAAGTTGCAAGATATAAGATTAAAGTTATCATCTAAAACTAATGAATTTATTAATAGTTATGCTACTAATAAAACACTTAGGATAGAAGATGTTAATCTAAGTGAAATTGATGCACTTTTAAAACAGACAACAAAAGAAGTTTTAAAATATAATAGAGTAATATATGTGCATAAATATTTATTCAGTTTTATAAGTTTTATAAGTACGCTAATAATAGTATACGTTGGAGGTTTAAATATAGCATCTGGTATAAGTTCGCTTGCCCTTATAATATTATTTAGAAATTACATATCTGATTTAGATAATGATATGAATATAATAGTTGAGTTTAGTAATTTAGCAAATACCAATTATAATGATTATATGAAAATATATAGTATTTGTAATTTAGACAAAGAAGCAAATAATGGGGTTAAAAAACTAAGTAAAGTAAAAAGTATCGAGTTTAATCATGTTAAAATGAGCTACGATGGCAAAAACGAAGTATTAAAAGATATTAATTTAAAAATAGATAAACCAATTAAAGTTGCATTAGTAGGTAAAAGTGGTTGTGGAAAATCAACGCTTGTTAATTTAATACCAAGATTTTATGATATAACAGGTGGTAATATTTTAATAAATGATATCGATTATAAAGAATATGATTTACACAGTTTAAGGGACAACATAGGCTATGTATTTCAAGAACCAGTGATATTTCATAAATCAATTATGGACAATATTAAATATGGTAATAATAAAATTAGTAATGAAGAGGTAATTGAAGTATGTAAAAAAATAGGGCTACATGATAAAATAGCTTCTTTGGATAAAGGATATAATACCATAATTGATATTTACACAGATAAATTATCATATGGTGAAAAACAGCTTCTAAACTTCGCAAGGGCAATACTTAAAAATACTGACATATTAATACTAGATGAAGTAACTTCTAACTTAGATTTAGAATTTGAACAAAAGGTTATGAAAGCAACCAAAGAAGTTTTAAAAAACAAGTTTTCATTTATAATTGCTCATCGATTAAAAACCATAAAGAATGCTGACTTAATAATCTTTATTGAAAATGGTAAAATAAAAGAAATGGGTACTCATGATGAATTAATAAATAAAAATGGTTCTTATAAAGAATTATATAATAGCAAAAAATAATAAAGAGGTATGATAAAATGATAATAATAAAAAATGATAATGACAAGAAATTAAGAAAAGAGATTGATTCAAGACTTGCAAATTTTAATAAACATCATTGTAAATGGTTTTTAGAAAAATCAAAGTCAAATAGTGATGAGTATTTGGAAGCCGATTATAATTTTTTAGTCTATGATAATGATAATTTAATTGGTGGAGCAATAGGATTCATTAGGTATAAGTGGTATTTTTTAGATTTATTATATGTAGATGAAAAATATCGTGGAAAAGGTATAGGAAGCAAACTTATTCATGAAGTTGAAAAAATTGCAAAGGAAAAAAACTTAATTGGTGTTAGAATTGAGACATGGGATTTTCAAGCAAGAGAGTTTTATGAAAAAAATGGATACGAAGTATACGCTACTTTTGAAGATTGCCCACCGGGTACAATAGACAATTTTTTAAGAAAAAGATTTTAAAAGCAAAAGACTTATATTTAAGTCTTTTTTTCATATAATTATTTAGGTGATATAAATGAAAAAAATGTTGATATTTGTATTTCTTTTATTAATTACCCCAATAAGGATAAATGCCCTTGGTGATGCTGCTATATTAATGGAAGAAGATACAAAAAGAGTATTAGTTTCTAAAAATATTCATAAGAAAAAATTAATTGCGTCAACAACTAAGATAATGACGGCAGTATTAGCAGTTGAATCCGGTAAATTAAATGATATAGTAATTGTTAATGATAAGGTTTTAGAAAGTTATGGTTCTAATATATATTTAAAGCAGGGAGAAAAGATGAAACTAATTGATATGGTTTATGGTCTTATGATGCAATCGGGTAATGATGCGGCTTTAATGATTGCGGATTATTTAGGTGGTGAAGAAGAGTTTGTAAATAAAATGAATGAAAAAGCCTATCAAATTGGTATGAAAAACACTATATTTACAAATCCACACGGATTAGATGAAAAAAATGAAAACTATTCAACAGCATATGATATGGCATTATTAATGAGATACGCCTTAAGTAATAAAACTTTTAAAAAGATTACTGGATGTAAAAGTCATAAGGTAACTACTAATGATAAAACTTATTCATGGAGTAATAAAAATAAATTACTATACACTTATAAATATACTACTGGTGGTAAAACTGGTTTTACTAAAAAGGCAAGAAGAACACTTGTAACATCAGCCTCTAAAGACAACATGGATTTAATAGCAGTAACATTAAATGATGGGAATGATTTTAATAACCATAAAAAACTATATGAATATGGTTTTAATAATTATAAGATGGTAAAAGTATTTGATAAAGATAGTATTGCTAATAAAAAGTATTATGCAGAAGATGATTATTTTTATCCCTTAACAAAAAATGAAGAAAAACTAATTAACATTAAATATAAAATTAATAAAAGAAGTTGTTATGCTTATATATATTTAAACTCGAAATTAATTCATAAAGAACCTCTTTATAAAAAATAGGGGTTTTTTTACATTCAAATGTAAAAAAAAATTAATAATTATAATAAACTTGACTATAAATACATTAAAGTTTAAAATAGAAGTGTATAAGGAAAAATTTATACAAAAATAAAGGAGGAAAAATGGAAAATAGTGTAATTTCTATTTTACTTCTAATAGTTGGATTGTTTGTTGGTGCAATTATTGCATTTGTTATATTATCACTAAGAAAAAAAGGTGAAGAACATAAAGCTTCAAACATTATTGATAAAGCAAAAAAAGAAGCAGAAAAAGCTAAAAGAGATGCTTTGCTAGAGGCAAAAGAAGAAGCTTATAAGTTGAAATTAGAAACCGATAAAGAAATAAAAGAAAAGAAAAAAGAAATAGTTGAAAGCGAAGAAAGATTAATACAAAGAGAAAGTAGTATTGATAAGAGGGATGAACTCCTTCAAAATCGTGAAAAAGCATTAGATGAAAAAGAAAATGGTATTATACAAAAACAAAAAGATATTCAAAAATTAGAAGAAAAACAAGAAAGTATTATTAAAGAAGAAATCGAAAAACTAGAAAAAATTTCTGGATTTTCAAAAAAACAAGCAAAACAAGAAATAATGAAACAAGTAGAAAATCAAATGGCTGAAGAAATTTCTAATTATATTAAGGAAAAGGAAGCAGAAGCTAAAATAGAAGTTGATAAAAAGGCTAAAAATTTACTTGTTGAGTCTATGCAAAAATATGCATCAGACGTTACTAATGAACAAACCGTATCAGTTGTTGAATTACCTAATGATGATATGAAAGGTAGAATAATTGGTAGGGAAGGAAGAAACATTAGAACAATTGAAGCTGTAACTGGTGTTGATTTAATAATTGATGATACACCTGAAACAATAGTGTTATCAAGTTTTGATCCATTAAGAAGGGAAATAGCAAAACAAACAATAGAGACATTAATTAATGATGGTAGAATTCATCCTTCAAGAATTGAAGAAGTATATGATAAGACATGTAAAGAATTAAATGTAAAAATAAGAGAATATGGTGAAGAAGCCATGTTTGAACTTGGAATAACAAAAATGGACCCAGAACTTGTTACAATAATTGGTAAATTAAACTTTAGAACAAGTTATGGACAAAACGCATTAAAGCATTCAATTGAAGTTGCTCATTTAGCAGGAATCATGGCTGCCGAATTAGGCGAAAATGTGGCTATTGCAAAACGTGCTGGATTATTACACGATATTGGAAAGGCAATTGATTTTGAAGTTGAAGGATCACACGTAGAAATAGGTGCAGACTTAGCTAAAAAATATAAAGAATCTGACATTGTATTAAACGCAATAGAATCACATCATGGTGATAAACAAGCAAATAATATTATATCAGTATTGGTTGCAATCGCTGATAGTTTATCTGCTGCTAGGCCAGGTGCTAGAAATGATTCTTTAGAAAACTATGTTAAACGTTTAGAACAACTTGAAGAAATAGCAACTGACTTTGATGGTGTTGACAAAGCATATGCAATGCAAGCCGGAAGGGAATTAAGAGTAATCGTTCACCCTGAAAAAATTGATGATGTTGGAAGCTATAAAACAGCTCGTGATATAAAAGACAGGATAGAAAAAGAAATGCAATATCCTGGTACTGTTAAAGTAACTGTAATTAGAGAAACAAGAGCAATAGAAGAAGCAAAATAGTTTTGCTTCTTTTTTAATATTTTGTTTTGCAAAAACATATGTATTAGTAGAGGAAATTTATATGAAAAACATAATAAACTATTACTATAGCATGTATCCAATTGAAATATTTGAGTCAAACTCTTTATATTTTTTTGATTATAATGATAGTAAGTATATTTTTGTTATATATAATAGGCCAGAACAAGACATCAAATCTTTATATGAACTTAATAAAACACTATTAGGTAAAGATATGTTAGTTAACGAAATAGTAGTTAATAACGATAATCAAATAATAACTAATGTAAATAATCAAAAATATATTTTATTAAAAATAAATATAAATATAAATTCATTAATTAATACATATGATTTATATTCATTTATTAATAAAACCATTGATTTAAAAACCGATGATATACTAGATAGAACAAATTGGGTAACATTATGGGAAAGCAAAAATGATTATTATGAAAATCAACTAGAAGAACTAATTGGTAATTATAAAATAATTAATAGTTACTTAAACTACTATATTGGTCTTGCAGAAAACGCAATACTATATTTAAAAAATAATTTTAATAATTATCAAGACATAAGGGTATCAATATGTCATAAACGTGTTAGGTATAACGAAAAAGCATATATGTTTTATAATCCAATGGAATTAATATGTGACTATTTTATAAGAGATATATCAGAATATGTTAAAAGTATTTTTTTTATAAGTCATGAAAAAGCATTTAATTATGTAATTAGTTTTTTTAATACATTTAATCCTAATTATAAAGAAGCTCAATTATTCTATGCTAGATTATTGTATCCCTCATATTTTTTTGACATATATGACGATGTAATAAATGGAATAAAAAAAGAAGATGAAGTAGAAAAAATAATTACACAATCATCTTCTTATGAAACGTTTTTATTAAACGTATATTTATATATATCAAGATTTTATAACAAACCTTTTGATTCAATAACATGGATAAATAAGCATTAAATATTATTCATCAATATTTTGAACACTTATTACTTCAGGTATTTCACTAGTTAATATGTCTTCAATAGTATTTGCAATAGTTAAATCAGCAAAAGCACAACCTGCACAGGCACCTTGTAGTTTTACATAACATATTCCATCATCATATTTAACAAAGTCAACATCACCACCATCATGTTGTAAATATGGTTTAACCTTATTAAGTATTTCTATTATTTGTTTTTCAATTTCCATTGCTAATCACCATAATTGATTATACTTTAACATGCAAAATAAGTAAAGTAATTTGAGATAATTAGCTTATTATGGTATAATTTTTTACGAGGTGCTTTATGAGTAGATATAAAAAAGGAGATATTGTCGAGGGGAAAATTACCAGCATAGAAAATTATGGTGCATTTATTAAAATAGACGAAGAATATGGAGGCCTTGTTCATATTTCTGAGATGACTGATAAATTTGTAAATGATGTAAACGATTTCTTTGATATTAATGAGATTGTTAGTGTAAAAATAATTTCAGATGTAGTTATACCTAGTCAATTGAAGTTATCTATAAAAGAAGTTCCAAATAATAACATTAAAAGAAAGAAAAGAAAAATAAAAGAATCGGCTTTTGGCTTTTATCTACTTAAAAAGCAATTACCAAAGTGGATTGAAGAAAAAATGAAAGAGTTTGACAAAAAAAACTAAAACTCACTTGACAATATGACAAAATATTGTTATATTTATATACGTCGTTATGTGTATTTGGATGCTTAGCTCAGTTGGTTAGAGCACTTGCCTTACAAGCAAGGGGTCATAGGTTCGAGTCCTATAGCGTCCACCATGTATTGCCGGAATAGCTCAATTGGTAGAGCAACTGACTTGTAATCAGTAGGTTACGGGTTCAAGTCCTGTTTCCGGCACCATTTGGGGAGATAGCGAAGTGGTTAAACGCGGCAGACTGTAAATCTGTTCCTTAGGGTTCGGTGGTTCGAATCCACCTCTCCCCACCACTTAGATTGCCTCGTCGCCAAG
>CADBMO010000008.1 GCA_902795755.1 uncultured Erysipelotrichaceae bacterium
CAAATGATGAGTAGTATGGATTTGTCATTCAATGTAAAATTACCATATAAAGCATTAAGCCATAATTCAAATAATTCAACTAATAATGATAAAGAGTTAAAATGGGATTTAACTAAGATGAATAATGAAGATATTGAATTTTCGTTTGAATTATATAATACAACTGCTATTATTATTTTAATTGCTGGTGGATGTGTACTACTAGCAGTAATAGTTGTAGTAATAATATTAATTATTAATAGTAAGAAGAAAAAACAATCAAACACACCACAACCAACTGCTACCGTTCAAGCTGCAGAACCAGCTCCAGCTGCTCCAGCTGCTCCAGCTGCGCCAATTGTTGAGCCAACGCCTGTTGTTGAGCCAGTTCCACCTGCACCAGTAGTTGAAACTCCTGTTGCACCAGTGACAGAACCAACACCTACTGTTGAGCCAGTAGAACCAGCTGCTCCAGCTGCGCCAATTGTTGAGCCAACGCCTGCTGTTGAGCCAGTTACACCTGCACCTGCACCAGTAGAGACAGCTGCAGAACCAACTGCGCCTGTGGTAGAACCAGCTCCTGTTACAACACCAGAGCAACAAAATAACGTACAATAAATAGAAATGGCATTAGTTAATCTAATGCCTTTTTTATGTTATAATTATATAGTAGGTGAACGTATGATATATTTAATAATTAATATTACTATTGTTTTAATAATACTTGTTTTAAATATAATTCTTTATGTTAGAAGAATAGATAAAAAGAAACTAGTAAAAAATAAAACTTATAATTATGCGGTTTTAATACCTGCAAGGTATGAGTCTAAAGTAATAAAAAATACTTTAAAATATATTAAACATCAAAATAAGAACATGGATAATGTATACGTTATTATTGAATCTAAAGACGATCCAACTTTTAATATTGCAAAAAAAATAGGTGCTAATGTATTTATTAGAAAAAAACCAATTAAACATACTAAAGGATATGCGCTAGATGAGTGCTTAAAAAGCATTTTAAATAAAAAAATTAATTATGATTTGTACTTTATTATGGATGCAGATAACGTAATTGGTAAGAGTTTTTTCAAAAATATGAAAAAGTATTGGTTAGAAGGATATGAAGTTGCTTCTGCTTATAGAAATACCTCTAATCCATATAAGGCAATTAGTATTTGTTCCGGTTTTCTTTTTTCAATGCAAAGTAACCTATATAATAAATATAGAGAAATATTTAATCAACCAATAACATTGAGCGGATCAGGTTATTATATTAGTGGAAAAATAATAGAAGACTATAATGGTTTTCCTTTTTACTCATTAACTGAAGATTTTGAATTTTCAATTTGTATGGAAGATGATAATATATCTAATATTTATGCAGAAGATTGTGTTTATTATGATGAGCAGCCTACAAGTTTAAAAGATTCTATTAAGCAAAGAATACGATGGTTAAGAGGTATATTTGATAATACTAAAAAAAGAAAAAAGTCAGCTAGCATTGTTATATCTAATATTATTTTAAATATGGTTACATTATTAATCATTTTGATAATTATGGAATTATTTATATTTTTTGGAATTATTTTAGGTATTGTTTATACATATTTATTAACATCTTTAATTACGCTTATATGCTTAATAATTGATAGGAATAAGTTTAATATTAGTATTGTGCAAAAGATTAAATGTATTATATATAATCCTATTTTTTTATTTAGTTATATAATATGTTTATTTGCTTTATTTTTTAGAAAAAAAATATTATGGGATAAAACAATTCATAAAGGAAATGAATAAAAACTTTTTAATTTTTTATATTCATGATAAAATATAATAAGGAGGCATAAAATATGGGACTATTTGATTTTAGATTATTAAGCTTTATTGGAATTAAAATACCTCCAAAAATGCCTTGGAAAAAGTATTATAAGAAAAAACATCTTAAGATAATATTAAAAGACGAAAATATATATGAGTATCTTTTAAAAAAAGTAGAAAAGCATAAGTATTATGATAATGTTGCTATTACTTATTATGGTACTCATTTAACATATAAGAATTTTATAAAAAAAATAGATCATTGTGCAGAAAAGTTTAAAGGTTTAGGCGTTAAGAAATATGATATAGTTACTATTTTATCTGCTAATATACCAGAGGCTATTATATCGTTTTACGCACTTAATAAAATAGGTGCAGTTACCAATTTCTTGCATCCTTTACTAAGTCAAAATGAAATAAAAGATGCACTTAATTTATACGAAACTAAATATTTATTAGCACTTGACTCTACATTAGAAAAAGTAGATAAAATACTTAATGAAACAAGAGTTAGAAAAGTAATTGAATTATCGCCTGCTAGCTCAATGAATATATTTATGAAAATTGCCTATAACATAAGTATGTTAAAGAAAAAAAGATATAGGGTAGTTTTTAAGAGAAAATATATAAAATGGTTTAGATTTAAACACTTACCTGGAAGAAAGGTTATAATGCGTAATCCTAAAAAAGATGATCCAGCAATTATATTTCAAAGTGGTGGAACTACAGGAAAGCCTAAGGGAATTGTATTATCAAACGGAAACATAAACGCATCAACCATTGCTGCGTTAAACGCTTATCCTGATTTATGTAAAGAAGATAGAATTCTTGGTATTATGCCAATATTTCATGGATTTGGTCTTGAGGTTTCTATTAATGATGCATTTTGCTGTGGTGCTGAGGTAGTTTTAATACCTTTATTTAAAGCTAATAAGTTTCATAAATTACTAATTAAACATAATCCTAGTGTTTTGGTTGGTGTACCAACTTTATTTGAGGCTTTAACTACTAATAAACATATGGAAAGCGTAGATTTATCTAATTTAAAATATGTTATTGGTGGAGGGGACACCTTAAATAAACAAAGGGTTGAAAGAATTAATGATTTTTTACACGATCATGGAGCTGACACAAATATGATTCAAGGATATGGGTTAACTGAGGCAGTTGCAGCCGTATCAGTTGATTTAAGAAATTTATCAAGACCTGGTACAATTGGAATTCCATGGCCTGGAGTATACGTTGGTATATTTAAACCAAATACCGATGAACAACTTGATTATGGTAACGATGGTGAAATATGTGTATGTGGTCCAACGGTTATGCTAGGATATTATAATAATGATAGTGAAACAAACCTTGTTTTAAGGCATCATAAAGATGGTAATATATGGTTGCATACCGGAGATATTGGATCTATGGATAAAGATGGTTTTATTACTTATAAACAACGCTTAAAGAGACTTATCGTATCTTCTGGTTATAATGTATATCCTTCACAAATAGAGGAAGTATTAGAAAAACATGATGCAATAGAGGCAGCATCAGTAATTGGTATTAAACACAAGTATAAGATAGAAGTACCAAAAGCGTTTGTGGTATTAAAAAAAGGATATAAATTAAATGATGAGCTAAAAGAAGAATTAATTAAATATTGTAAGAAAAATTTAGCATCATATTCAGTACCAAAAGAATATGAAGAGTTAGATAAATTACCTAAGACAATAATTGGTAAAGTTGATTTTAATAAGTTACGTGAAAGAGAGGAATTAAAATAATGGCAAGACTTAATTCAAAAAGAATAAAAATAGGTGGAATGACACAAATATGTATTGATTTAAAACCTAGAAGATGTGATGCAGATGTATTTTTAAATACTAAGATTGATGTTACAAACTTAGTAGATTATATTGATAAAAGAAAGAAAAAAGGTGATAAAACAACTTATTTTCATGCTTTTTTATTAGCGCTTGCTAAAACTATTTATAATAGGCCAAAATTAAATAGGTACGTAAAAAATAGACATATGTATGAACATACTAACGTATCTCTTTCATTCGTTGCAAAAGTAGAATTTGAGGATGATTCAGAAGAGGTAATGCTAATAATAGATGTTGCACCTGATGATAACATTGATACAATATCAGAAAAGATAGGTAATAAGGTACGTAAACTACGTGAAAAGAAGTTTAAAAAAGAAGGTGCTAACGGAGTGCTTGACTTTATAGGGGCAATGCCTAATATAATTAGGGTACCTTTAGTAAATTTATTATTATGGATGGATGAAAAAGGTATATTACCTAAAGATTTACAAAAAGATGATTTATATTTTGCTTCAGGTATTGTAACTGATATTGGTTCTTTAAAATCAGATAGTATTTATCATAATAATACTAATTTTGGAACTGCTTCATCGATTACCGCAATTGGTGAGATAAGAGATGATGTTAAGGTTGTAAATGGTAAGGAAAAAATATATAAATCTTGTAAGTTTGGTATTAACTTTGATGAAAGAATCGCAGATGGTTTTTATATGATTAAAGCATTTAAAATCTTAGAACATATTTTAGAAAATCCAAAAATGTTAGAAGATAGGGCAGATGCTAAGGTCGATTTAGATTAAAAAAGGATTTATATCCTTTTTCTTTATTTATAATAATTTCTTATTACACAATTCCAGGCGTTTGTTATAAATATGAATTAATGTGTTATAATTATAATAGTATATGGAGGATATATGGAAGATTATACAAATTTAGATGAAGAGATGTTATACAAGAATTTAGTTACTAGTAAAAATGGACTAACTGACTTAGAGGTAAAAAAAAGACAAAATAAATATGGAAAAAATGAATTACCAAAAAAAGAGAAAGATAGTATTATAAAGATTTTTTTTATGCAGTTTTGTAATGCTATAACAATTATTATGATAATAGCAGCAGTTTTTTCCATATTCATTAAAGAATATACTGATGCAATAGCAATTGTTTTCATTATAATGGTGGATGCTATAATGGGTACTATACAAGAAGCAAAAGCTAATAAAAGTGCGGAAGCCTTAGCAAACATGATTAAAGTTAGGGTAGATGTTATTAGAAATGGTAAAGAAACCCAAATAGATTCCAAGGAGTTGGTACCTGGAGATATTATGTTATTATCTTCTGGGGTAAAGGTATCTGCGGATGCTAGGTTAATATCTACAAGTAATTTAACAATTGATGAATCAATTCTTACAGGTGAATCTATTGCAAGCGTTAAAGATTCTAAATGTGTTAATGATGTTAAAAGTATAAGTGATACTAAAAACATGGCTTTTGCAGGAACTTCTGTTATAACTGGAAGAGGAGTGTGCGTGGTAACTGGAACTGGAGTAAATACCGAAATAGGTAAAATAGCTGAAAAGGTTAATGAAGCAGAAGATGCGCCTTCACCACTTACTATTAGAATGAATAAGTTTACCAAACAAATAAGTATTTTGGTTGTTATAGTATCAATTCTACTAATTATTTTATTATTAACAAAGCATTATAATCTAAATGATATATTTATGTCGGTTGTAAGTCTTGCAGTATCCGCTATGCCTGAAGGCTTACCACTTGCACTTACGCTAGCATTAACAATTGGTTCTAATAGAATGAGTAATAGGAACGTAATAGTAAAGAAACTTAACTCTGTTGAATCTCTTGGTAGTTGTACAACTATAGCAAGTGATAAAACTGGTACTTTAACGGTTAACGAGCAAACTGCTAAAAAAATAGTTTTACCTAATGGAACTACTTATAGCGTAAGTGGTACTGGTTATTATGATGATGGTGAAATAACTGGGGATAAAACTTATGTTGAACGTTTAAATGAAATAGTTTTAATGGGATATTTAAACAATGAATCTGGTATAGAACAAACAGATAATATATGGACAAGTTATGGAGATAGTATTGATATAGCATTTTTAGCACTCGCTAGAAAAGCAAACATTAATTATGATAAGAATAGTATAGTAGGAGAAATACCATATGAGTCTGAAAATAAGTATTCTGCCGTATATTTTGAAGATAAAGGGAATATAAAAGCTACCGTAAAAGGTGCGGTAGATACCGTGTTTGATTTTTGTGATTCAATGTATGATGGTGATAAAATTGTTCCAATAGATAAAGAAGAAATATTAAAGCAAAATGAACAATTGGCAAGTAGCGGATATAGGGTAATTGCACTGGCATCAAATGAAGTAAAAAACTTTAAGAAAAAGAATAATTATGATAAAAAGGATATTCCTAAACTAGTGTTTTTAGGACTTGTTGCATTTATTGATCCAATAAGGGAAGATGCAAAAGAAAGTATTAAGAAATGTAAAAGAGCAGGCATTAAAGTATTAATGGTTACAGGGGATCATCCTCTTACTGCATTTTCTATTGCAAAAGATTTAGGAATTGCTAAAAAATATGATGAAGTTGCAAATGGTGATTTAATTGAAGAGGAATTAAAAAAAGGAAAAGTATCATTTGATAAATTTGTTAAGACAAAGACAGTTTATACTAGGGTTACACCACTTCAAAAACTAGAGATAGTAAATGCATTACAAAGAAATGGTGAATTTGTAGCAGTTACCGGTGATGGTGTAAATGATTCACCTGCAATAAAAGCTGCTAACATAGGAGTTGCTATGGGTGGTGGCTCTGACGTTGCTAAAGAAACTAGTAAGATGATAATAATAGATAATAATTTTATGAGTATAGTAGCAGGCATTGAAGAAGGTAGAAATGCATATGCAAACATTAGAAAAGTCATATATATGTTATTATCATGTGGACTTGCTGAAGTATTATTCTTTGTATTATCAATTTTAACTAACTTACCAATGCCACTAGTTGCGGTTCAATTACTATGGTTAAATTTAGTAACCGATGGACTGCAAGATTTAGCATTATCATTTGAAAAAGAAGAAGACGATATTATGAATGATAAACCTAGGGATCCTAAAGAATCTGTATTTGATAAGATATTAACTAGCGAGATTTTATTATCAGGATTATTTATGGGACTCGTAGTTTATTTGGTATGGATTGTTTTAATAAAACACTTAAATATGGATGCTCATGTTGCAAGAGGATATATAATGGCCCTTATGGTATTTATTCAAAATATTCACGTATTTAATTGTCGCTCTGAAAAGAAGTCAATATTTAAAACAAATCCGTTTAAAAATATATTTGTACCAATAGCAATAGCATCTTCAATAGGATTACAAATAATAATAATGAACGTACCATTTTTAAGCCATTTATTAAAGGTAGAGCCAATAAATATAAAATATATGTTAATCTTATTTGCGTTAGCACTACCTATTTTACTATTAATGGAAGTGTATAAGTTAGTAATAAGAAAAAAACATTTTTAATGGTATAATAGTTGTGGAGGCTGCAATGAAAAAAGTATTTTTAATGCTAATAATTCTATTATTTCCAATATCAGTTTTAGCGTTAGAATATCCTTCGCTAGATTCTAAAAACGTAGAAGTGTATGATATGACTGATGGTATAGTATTGTACGAAATTAAACCAAACGAGGTATCTTCAATTGCATCTTTAACAAAGATTGCAACTACAATAACCGCAATAGAAGAAATAGATGATTTAGATAAAAAAATTATAATAACAGATGAAATATTAAAAACCGTTAGTTGGGAAGCTAGTAAAGCTGGATTAAAAGTGGGCGATGAACTATCATATAGAGATTTGTTATATGCATCAATGTTACCTAGTGGTGCAGATGCTACTAATGCAATTGCAATTTCAAGTAGTGGGAGCATAAAAAACTTTGTAGAAAAAATGAATGCTTTATCAAAAAGAATTGGACTTGAAAACACACATTTTGTAAACGTCACCGGACTTGATGAAGAAAATCATAAATCAACAACAAGAGATGTAAGAAAGTTATTAGTGTATGCATTAAAAAATCCTACTTTTAAAAAAGTATTTACAGCAAGAGAATATAAAATGACAAACGGAGTTGTTGTTAAAAATACATTTTATACTTTTTATAAAGATTCTAAAATAAACACTAGTAAAATACTAGGTAACAAAACGGGACACACTGATGATGCGGGATACTGCTTAACATCATTAAGTAACGTTAATGGTCATAAAATCATAATAACGTCCTTGCATGCAAAAAGAGAGGGTAATGATTTTTATAACATAATAGATACCGCAATACTAATAGACTTTTTAAGTAATAATTATAAAAACAGGTTATTAATTAAAAAAGGTGATCATATAAAACAAGTAGATGTGAAGTTAAGTAATATTGATAGTTATGAAATAAAGGCGCCTTCTAACGTTTTAAAATATTTACCAAGTGATTATGATAAAAATGATTTTAAGATTAGATATGACGGATTAGAAAAACTTAGTTTTATTAATATAAAAGGTAAAAAAATAGGTACTTTAAATTACTATTATAAAGATAGACTATTTAGAAAAGATGACGTAGTCTTAGATAAAAATATAAATATAAACATATTAAAAGTATTAGCAAATTATTGGTATATTTGTTTGATATATTGGTTTATATTCGCTAGTATTTGTATAATAACTTGGCTTATAATTAATAAAAAAAGTATAAGTAATAATAATTAAAACACCAACTATCGTTGGTGCTTTTTAAATGCTTATTTATTCTTCTTTGGTGGAAATAGAAAACCTAGCCCAATTATATTAAGTATGTTGTATCCTAAAAAACTTAAAATGTGCCAATAATCTAGTGCAAATTTTTCTTCGTTATTGCTAGACATGCCGCTAACGCATACAATAATTTGAATTATAAACAAACAATACGCTACGTATTTTAAACGTTTATCGACTTTTTTAACGCTCGCGAGTACTATTAAACCAATACTTATTATAATAGTTAATATATTTTCCATAACTGCTCCTTATATTAATTTAATTATAACATATTAATTGGTATGTTTAAATGATATGTTATAATATAATAAATATTTTAATGTTTATTTAATAAAAATAAGTTTAATTATATTTGAGGTGAAATGTATGAGAATACTAATTGTTGAAGATGAAAAATCGTTAGCAGAATTAATATCGGATAGGCTAAAGAAAGAAAAATATTTAGTTGATATATCATTAGATGGTGAAGAGGGATTATATAATGCCTTAACTGATACTTATGATTTAATATTGCTTGATATTATGTTACCAAAAGTAGATGGATTAGAAATATTAAAGGAAGTTAAGGAAAATAATATAAAATCAAAAGTTATAATGTTAACTGCCAAATCAGAATTAGAAGATAAATTATTAGGATTTAGTAAAGGTGCTAATGATTATGTTGCAAAACCATTTCATATTGATGAATTGGTTGCACGTGTAAATGCACAATTGAGAATAGAAAGTGTTAAAGATAATAATCTAGAGTTTGGAGATTTAATATTAGATTTAAAAACATCTGATATTATTAATAAGAATAATAATGATAAAATAAACATTATAAATAAAGAATTTCAATTATTAGAATATTTTATGCATAATCCAAATCAAGTTTTATCTAAAGAAATGATATATGATAAAGTATGGGGTATGGAAAATGATTCAATATCTAATAACTTAGAGGCATACTTATCATTTATTAGAAAAAAATTAAAAATAATTAATTCAAACGTTAAAATAAGATCTTTAAGAAATATAGGATATAAAATGGAGTATGAAAATGAAGGAGTTAAGTAATAAAGTATTTAAAACCATATTTTTAATAATTACAGCATTTGTGTTATTTGGTATTGTTGTATATAACATCAATTCATATAAAAAAGAATATGATAATGTTCATAGAAATCTAACATTTATGGAAGAAAAAGAAGAACGAAGAGAAAAAAAACCAGAATATATGTCTCCAAAAGATAAAGATTTCGATAGTATGATGATAATGGATTATGAAGTATATACTGTAAAAATAAATAATAAAAAGATTGAAAAAATAATTAGTCATAGTAATAGTGAAAGTGGTTTAAACGTTAGACGAATTGCAAAAGCCATAATTAATAAAGGTGCTGGTTTAAAAGTAGGTAATTTATATAATAATAAGTACTCATATAATTATAATAAAGATGTAATGGTTATAATTAATACTACTAAAATTAATAAAAAGTTACTTTTAATATTAATAAGATCTATAATTGTTTTTATAGGAGCAGAAGCTGTTATCTATCTTGCATCTAAATCTTTAACCAAAAGAATCACAAAACCTGCAAAGGAATCATTTGATAAACAAAGAAATTTTATAGCAGATGCATCTCATGAACTTAAAACGCCACTTGCGGTTATAATGGCATCATCAGATGAAATAAAAAGTGATAAAAAGAATGAAAAGTACATAGATAATATTAAGCATGAGTCAGAAAAAATGAATAACTTAATAAAAAGTTTACTAGATTTATCTAAATTAGAAAGTAGTGGGTTAACCTATAATGAGGAAAACCTATCTAAAATAGTAGAGAAAACAAGTTTGACTTTTGAGGCGGTTGCATTTGAAAATAATGTTAATATAAATACTAATATAAAAGATAATGTGATATTTAGATGTAACAAAGATGAGATAGAAAGATTAATAGGAGTTATACTTGATAACGCAATTAAACATAGTTATAAGAATTCAACTATAAAAGTTAATTTATTTAAAGATAAAAATAGTATTAATTTAGATATCATTAATTCAGGTGATCCAATAAAACCTGGTGATGAAATCCGTATATTTGAAAGATTTTATAGAGCAGATAAATCAAGAAGTAGAAAAGAAAATAGATATGGACTAGGTCTTGCAATTGCAAAGACGATAGTGGATAAACATGGTGGCATAATAAAAGCATTTTCGAAAAATGGTAAAACTACTTTTAAAATAGTTTTTAAAAAATAAAGAACGTTAATTATTTAATGTTCTTTTAATTTTTTTATATTATTATTAAATTGTGGAAAGGAGATGTTAAAAAAATAATTATATTTAATATTCATTTAATAGATAGGTTATAAGATTTATATATACAAGGAGATGATACATGGATAAATTAATTAAATAATAACTATAATAATATGAAAGGAGAATAATATGAAAGATATAAAAACAAAAATAATTATATTTGCAATAGGATTATTAGCAGGAGCAGTTATATCAACTGGTGCGTTTTGTGCGTATACATTAACTAATAATAATCATAATTGTAAGAACAAGGTAATGCAAATTAGTAGGGGACAACAACCACCTAGTATGAATAATCAATCAAATAGTCAAAATGGTCAAGCACCAAATACTAATGACTCATCAAGTAGTCAATCTAACAATCAAAATGGTCAACCACCTGCAATGCCTAGTGATAATAATACACAAAATAATAATAATTAAATAGAAAGGATTAAAGATGAAAAATAAACAGACATTAACTTATATAATTATAATTGTCGTTTTAGTTATATTTTTAGCACTATTTTGGTTTTTAATAATTAGTAGTAATAACAAGGCAAATAACGTATCACAAACACAAACAAACACTTCCAATACTTCTTACTCTTCTGCCATGGAAATTACTACTAATAAAACAATCAAAAATGGAAGCTATAAATCAACTACTAAGGATGAAAACGTTATATTGGCAACTGGTGATATAGATACATCATTATCTAATATAACAGTAACTAAAACTGGTGATTCAGATGGTGGTGATAATACTAGTTTTTATGGTACTAATTCTGCTATTTTAGCAAAAGATGGTGCTAAATTAACAATAAAAAATGCCACTATTAAAACAAATGCAACTGGTGCTAATGGTGTATTTAGTTATGGTGGTTCTGCAACTACTACAAATAGTAATAGTGATGGAACCGTGGTTAATATAAGTAATTCAAAAATTACAACTACCAAGGATAACTCAGGAGGTATAATGACTACTGGTGGTGGTATTATGAATGCCACTAACTTAACGGTTAATACAAGTGGTATATCATCCGCTGCAATAAGATCAGATAGAGGCGGTGGAACAGTAAACGTTAATAAAGGAACTTATACTACAACTGGTAAAGGTTCTCCTGCAGTATATTCAACCGCTGATATAACTGTTAAAAATGCTACGTTAATATCAAAGGCATCCGAAGGTTTAATAATAGAAGGAAAAAATAAAATATCTATAGAAAACGTTAAACTAATAGATACTAATAATACGTTAAATGGTCAATCTACTACTTATAAAAACATATTTATATACCAGTCAATGTCTGGTGATGCTGATAATGGAACAGCAGAGTTTTCATCAAAGAATTCAACCATTACCACTAATAAAGGTGATAGCATATATGTTACAAATACAAAAGCTAAGATTACCTTAGAAAAAAATACGTTTGTTAATAATGATAGTACTGGAAACTTTATTAGAATTCAAAAAGACTCTTGGGGAAACCAAGGATCTAATGGAGGCGATGTAACTTTATCATTAATTAATCAAAAGGTTAGTGGTAATACAGTAGTAGATAGTATTTCAACATTAACTATGAGTTTAACTAATAAGTCTTATTATAAAGGTACCATAAATGGTGCTAATCAAGCTAAAGAAATAAAATTGGTTTTAGATAAAACATCTAAAATTAAATTAACAGGGAACTCTTATGTTACATCACTTGAAGATGCTGATACAACTTATTCAAACATTGATTTAAATGGTTATAAATTATATGTTAATGGAGTAGAATTAACAAAATAATAAGAATTTAGAATAATCTAAATTCTTTTTTTATGAAAAATATTGACTTTTTTAATAAATGGGCATATACTATACTGGTAAACCAAATTGGTATATCGGTATAGGAGGCTAAAATGGATAAAAAAACTGCTGTTATTGAATCCGCAAGACAATTGTTTACTTTGTATGGTTATAAAAAAGTATCAATGGATGAAATAGCTAGGGAATCAAACGTTACCAAAAAAACTATTTATACATATTTTAAAGATAA
>CADBMO010000009.1 GCA_902795755.1 uncultured Erysipelotrichaceae bacterium
TATTAAAGAATTACAAGAAAAGATTAAAAGACAAGAAAAGAAAGTTGGTAGTATTGTTAGTTATGATGATAAGATACCTGAAATAATTAATAATATTAAAAAGTTATTAGATTTAAAAAATCCTACTAGAGAATTATTGTTAAGTGTAATAGACAAGATAGTTATTGATAAAGATCGAAATGTAGAAATATATTATAAGTTTAAAATTATTGAAAATGATAAGATTAAAAGTTAAGTATTTATTTTTTTAGTCAATTAAACGAGCGCTTGCCAAGTTCGCGGTGGTGATGGTGCAGAAGTAATATATGCACTACGTAATAATGATACACTAGCTAAATCAATACTTAAAAATATAGAAAGTACAGGACAAAATATAAGAAAATGGTATCAAAGAAAGTTACCTAGTAATCAAAATTTAGATTATTATTATATTATTAGAGAAACTAAACCTGCAGAATCAGTATTAATTGAATATGGGTTTTTAGATTCTACTAAAGATGATCGTAACCAAATAAAAAATAATTGGCAAGATTGGGCTGAAGCGGTAGTTAAAGCAGTAACTGATTATAAAGGTTATAATTATAAAGAACCAAATAATAATACGGTAAATGATACGTATATAGTTCAAAGTGGTGATAGTCTTTGGTCCATTGCAAAGAGATTTAACGTTGGCGTTAACGAGATAAAAAGTGCTAATAACTTGTCATCTAACTTAATAAGTATTGGACAAAGGTTAATAATACCAGGTGCCGCACCTAATGAGCAAACTAACGTTACTTATGTAGTTCAAAAAGGTGATAGCTTATGGTCTATTGCTAATGCAAATGGTACTACAATAGATGAATTGGTTAATTTAAATGACTTAGTAACAAATAATATATACACAGGACAAGTATTAAAGATACCAAACTCCGGGGGTAGTGGTGCAGCATTTCCTGAAATAAATGAAACTTATACCGTCCAAAAAGGAGATACATTATATAGTATCGCACTCAAGTATAATACTAGTATACCTAATTTAATAAGTAAAAATAATTTAACAAACACCAATATTTCGGTAGGGGATGTATTATTAATACCATCTGATGTAGAAAGTACTGGGGATAATAATGATGTTATAACTAATAGCACTTACGTTGTAAGCCCAGGAGATACATTATATTCGTTATCTAAAAAATATGGTGTATCAATTAATGATTTAATAAATGCTAATAATTTAACTAGTGATATATTAGTAGCTGGAACAAATCTAATAATACCAACTAATGATAATCAATCAAGTAATTTATACGTTGTACAAAGTGGTGATACACTTTGGTCAATCGCTAGAAAATATAATACTACGGTAAATGATATAAGAATGGTAAATAATTTAACTAGTGATTTACTTAGCATAGGTCAAACACTAATTATTCCATAAAAAAAGGCTTAATTATTAAGCTTTTTTTAATGTATTTCTTTACATACTCCAGCATCTGGTTCATAAAAACAATGATTCTTATATTTACCTGAGTTTTTTTGATTATACCAAGTTGCCTTGCAAGATTGATTTGTTCCTGGAGCATAAAACCAAAGTGCGTTAGTAGCAGGATGAAAATATTCACCTTTTATTATTCTTTTCGCTAAATTTTTTTCATTAGTAGTAGAAGTACTTTGAAATAAAGAACTTTTTATACCTGAAAATCCACCCGGAGATTGGTATATCATATTTGTTATGGTTCTTATGTTCTTAAAGTCTAAACAATTACCTATTACTCTATTTACTGCAACATTACCAACCATAAGCATACCTAAGTTACCTTCACCAAGTGCTTCTGCTCTCATTAATCTTGCAAGTAAATCTAATTCTTTATCAGTATATTTAACTATCATAAAAATCACCTAATATATTTTATGCATAAAAAAAGAAAACTTATTTAGTTTTCTTAATAGTTGTAGTTATTGTTGTTGTTTTGTTTTTCTTGATTTCCTTTTCCTTATCTTTTTGTGCACTAAAAATAGATAGTATTAAAAAGAATATACCGAGTACTATAAACACAGCATCTCTAACTATTCTATATTGTAATCTTTCAGCTTTTGCTTCTTTTACTTGTTCTTCAAATGTTTTTTTCATAATTACCTCTTATTTATATAATATCATAAATTCCTATTGCTCAACAAGTAATTGCTGCCCTATTTGTAGAACATTGGTAGTTAAATTATTAATTTTCCTTATTTTATCCACGGTAGTGTTAAAATTTTTTGCAATCAGCCACAGGCTATCTCCCTTTTTAACAATGTATTGTAGGTAATTAGTAGACGATGGAATTATAAGCACTTGCCCAATTTGTAATAGGTTAGAAGAAAGATTATTAGTGGTTTTTATTTTATCCACGGTAGTATTATATTTATTTGCAATAGCCCAAAGACTATCTCCTTTTTGCACAGTATATCTAACTTCGTTTGATGAGGTGCTAGGACTATTACTTGTTTTATTTAGCTTTAGGATTTGTCCAATCTGAAGTGTATTAGTTTTTAAATTATTTATGGTTTTTAATTCATTTACTGTAATGTTATTCTTATTAGCAATAGACCACAATGTATCACCTTTTTTAACGGTATAATATCCATCACCTAAATCAGGGTTATATGTTGCTCCTACATAATTTGCAATTGACTTAACTACTTGCCTTCCAATTGGTTCGTAATTAGATAAATTAGTATTACCATAATCTATTATTATGGTTTGATTATTAGGTGTATTTCTAATTAAATAATCATCATCTAAAGCGGTATTACTACTATTTCTTAGTTGGTAATACCTAATTTCATTATTAACAGTATTTTGTAAGTTAGATGCTATAGAAGATGCTAGTTTACTATTAGATCTAAGGGGATATATTATATCGATTATACTTCCGTTATTTGATCTATTTGATATAACTATTACGTTATTACCATTTCCATATTTATTCTTAATTAAATTAACTCTTTCTTCATTTGATATATCACTATCTTTTCTAACTAAAAAATTATCAATACCAATTTTACTTAGTTCATTAGAAATAAACTTAGATAAGTTTAATAAGCTACTGCTACCATTTTGGGTATCAATAGCAACTTTATATGCCATAAAAAACTCCCTTCGTATAAATTTTATGTAAATATTTTTTATTTAAAACTAATATACTTTACTAAGGAGGAAAATATGTTAGCAATAGTAGCACCTGAAAATAAGTATATATCAGAATTATTAGAAAAATTTAGTTATGAAAAAGTAGAACAAAAAAACAATTTAAACGTATATAATGTAAATTATGAAAATCATAAGTTTTTAATATTAACTACTGGTTATGGTAAGGTATGCGTTTCATCAAACTTAATGTATGCCATAAATAATTATAAGATAAATGCCCTTTTGCTAATTGGTACAACTGGTAGTATTAATGAAAATTGTAATATTTTTGATGTAGTAGTACCTAAATTGTCACTACAATTTGATGTAGATTTTTGTCCTAACGGATACGATCCAGGTCAAATTCCTTTGGTAGATAGTGCACTTTATTACACAAATGATGATTTAAATAATTGTATTAAAGAAGTTTGTGATAATACTAAATATAATTATTTTGATGATATTATTGCATCATCTGATATGTTTGTTTGTAATTATAGGTTATCTAGAAGTATTAAAACTGAATATGATGCATCATTTGTTGATGTTGAATCAGGAGTGGTTGGTCAGTTCTGCCACTTAAATAACATTCCTTATTCTTCTATTAAGGTAACAAGTAATTATGCTAATAATAATGGACTTAGGCAGTATAACTCTTATGATGATAGGGCATCAGTAATTGCTCAAAACATAGCATATGAGTTTGTTTCTAAGTTTTTTGAATAAAATGATATAAAATAAATAAAATATAAATAGGTGATAATATGAATATTAATTGGAAAAGATTAATAAAAATAACCATTATAACCTTTATAATTGGTGGATTATTTAGTTTTCTAACAATGAAGGGTATGGATGCATTTAAAGCATTAAAAAAACCTATTGAAGTACCTGGAATTATATTCCCTATTGTATGGAGTGTATTATATTTATTAATGAGCATTTCCTTGTATTTAGTTTTAGAATCAAATGATGAAAACAAAATAAAAGATCTTATTATTTATAGTGTACAATTAATTGTTAATTCTATATGGACACTAATATTTTTTGGCTTAAAGAATTATTTATTATCATTTATATGGTTATTGTTGCTGCTAGCACTTATTATTTATATGTTAATTGTATTCTTTAAAATAAACAAAACATCAGCGTATATAAACATTCCATACGTATTATGGGTTATATTTGCGGGTTATTTAAATTTAGGTATATATTTATTAAATAGGTAAAAAGGTCAAATAATTGACTTTTTTTAATGTTTGTGATAGTATATTTGCAACTTTTTAAGGGGGGTATTATGACTGAAGAAGAATTAGAAGGAGTAAAAAGGATTTATGCTTCCAGTTTAGTTAATAAAGATTTAAAAAAAATAGAAAATAGGATGTATAATACAACTAACGATTCAAGGAAAGTTCAAATAGAATTAGCAAGATTATCAAATTATTTAAAGTCTGATGTAGATATGTACAAAGATAATAGTTATGCGTATTATAATATTTTAAAAAAGTATAAAAAGTATTTAGTGGAACCTAATGATGAGTTGTTGCAAGAAATAAAAAATGAGATTGTTAATTTAGAATTAGAATGTAATATACAAGTAGCAATGGTTTCTATATTTAAAAAATATATTGATGAGATTAATAATAAAAATATTATGTATGAAGATAGTATGAATGGAGAAAAGTACTGTAAATAGTACTTTTTTTATTTGATTATAAGTGCGTTGTGTTATATAATATATAATAGGTGATGGTACATGAGTGAAGAACTTTTAAACAAAATATTATATGATCTAAGAATCAAATTAGAAAGATTTAAAGAAGAATTGGATTTTAAGCTTTTATTAAAGTTTTATAAAGATAGCAGTTATGAAGAAAGATTAAATAAATTATTAAATGAAGAAGAAAAAAATTTAAGATTATTATTTGATGTAGCAAAAATAGGGGAAGAATTTCAAAATAATCTATATCAAGATATACAAAGTTTATTAATTGTAGATACGTTGGTTGGAAACATAGCACTTGATATAAAAGAAGCTTCAGAGAAAGATATTAAGAAGTTTTTTAATAAACTAATGGGAAGAATTCATAGATATCTTAGAAATTATGAAGAAATAAAAAATAAATATGAAGATGTTAAAGAATTGTTAGAACAATTAAGCTCTGAAACATTTATTGAGATAAA
>CADBMO010000010.1 GCA_902795755.1 uncultured Erysipelotrichaceae bacterium
TTAAATAATACTCTTTTACCAAAAGTTAATCCCAAATTATTTACTTGTAACATACTACCACCTCATCTATTTAAGTTTACTAAAATAGAAATAAAAAAGCAAGAACGCTGCCTTACTTATTTAAATTCTTATATTTTTTATATATTTCGAAATCTTTATCAGTATATACTCTTTTAGTATAACCATCAATTTTACCATTAGTAAAAATTAAATACTGTATACGTACCAATTCACTTTCTTTTAGAATTCTTTGCTTATTATTATAAAACCATTCACTCATAGGAACATTATCTTTAAATATAAGATGAATTTTTTCTTCATTAAATTTAAAAAGACTTTCCTCTTTTTCAAATATGTATAATTTTTGTTTAAATGATAGCTTATGGTTACCCTTATATAATAAAAACTGTTCAACAATTTCTTGGCACTTTTCATCGTCACTTGTTAATATAAAAACTTTATTATTATTAAACCAATAATTCATATTTGTTCCATCAAAAAACTTTAAATCTGGATATCTTTTACCTTCAAATTTCCTTTTATCTTCTTCTGCTAAAAATTCGCTTACCTTTATTTTAAAAATATTATCTTTTATTTCGTTTGAAAATGTCATTTATCTACCTCATGATTATTGTTTTATTTTTTCTTTTTACCATAAGAAGCTTTAGCACGTATATTATCTGGTAAATTTAGATACCTTTCAAATTGAGATAGTACTGATATACATAACTCATCATCTTTTAATAATCTAATTAATTCATGATTTCTTTGAAACCAATAAGATTTACTTACTCCATCAACAAAGGTAGCTTTGTGGCTTCTTTTAAATTTATTTAAATCATTGTCCTTTTCAAATTCAACCAATCTAATTTCAAATGGCACCTTTATGTGTGGTTTATTCTTTTTATAAGTATAATACTCTTTTTTTATCATAGTACATCTTTCATCATTAAAATCAAATATTTGTTGTTTATGATTCATAAACCAATTATACATACTTGCACCATCTTTAAATAGGATGTTACTATTAGCGTTATATTTAAGTTTATCGGCTTCAAAGAATTCATCTAGCCTATCTTCAAATGATACTTTATTGCTTATTCCATGCCTTGACTTATACTCGTTATATTGCTTTAGTAATTCATCATAATAAACATTACTTTTATCCATAATTCTATCTTTAAAATTATTAAACCATGTAGACATAACCTTTCCATCAGAAAAGAAAATATGCCTTGAATTACCATCAAACTTATACAAATCTTTTTCGTTTACAAATTCAATTAATTTTTTTTCAAATCCTTCACTAATTATATGACTAAAATCCATTTCAATATATTTATAACATTGTTTAATTACATCTGGATTGTTTTTAAATTCATCATTATTGATAACAGATAAAAGCCATCTTCTAACAAGTATTCCATCATCAAATTTTAAATTATTCTTTTTAGAAGTATTATATTTTAATAAATTATCAATCTTAAGAAATTCTTCTAATCTTTGATTGAAACTTTTTCTTTTACAAGTAGTATTTTTATAATCATTAAACTGTGCTTTGACGCTTAATTCCAATTCACCATTTGAATTCATTATTCTTACTTTGTTTTCATCAAACCATATACCCATGTATACCCCATCTGAAAATGTTAGTTCTTTGCTCCTAAAAACAAATTTTTTATAATCTTTAAGTTGTTCAAACTCCTTTAATTTTTCACTATAATTTAATCTTTTCATAATGATTCACCCTTTACGATTTTTTTATTATCAAATGCTTTTTTTGCTCTCCAGTTTTTAGGCAAATTTAAATACTTTTCATGTTGGATTAATATAGATATGCATCTTTTATCATCTTTCATTTCTCTTATTTTATCATCAAACCTAGAAAACCAAGTTCCCATATTTGTACCATCTTTAAAATATACATCACAAAAAGTTTGTTTAAATTTATCAAGGTTAGTACTTTCTTCAAATTCTTTTAGCCTTTCTTCAAAAGTTGCAATTGAATTACCATAGAATTTTTTATAAACAGTATATTGTTTTTTAATACTTAAACTCACTTCATCATTACCATTAAGTATTTTATCTTTATTTCTATAAAACCAACTAGACATCACTTTTCCATCACTAAATTTGCAATCAATTTTACTTTGTCTAAACTTATCATTATTATTTGTTTGTTCAAATTCTATTAACCTATTAGTAAATACTTGCTCTTTTGTCAGTTTTATAGTATTATTTAACTTCATAAAAATCCCCCTTTCTTAATTTACTAATATATACAATTTTTAAAACTATCGCACGTTGCTTACCTTTTTATCTCTATCTTTATATTCACCATAATCTATTAATATATTTATTGCATCATCATTATCCATATTTTGCAACCTATCATGGTTTTTATAGAACCATTTACCCATTCCAGTACCATCTTTAAAAACTATTTTATTTTTACCAGTACTATATTTATTTGGATTTTGTTCATATTCAAATTCTAATAATTTTATAAAAAATCTTTCTTCCCTTCTTTGAACCACTAGTTTTTCTTTTTCTGCATATTGTTTTGCTATTGTAAGAGAATCTTTATCAGTTGATCCAAATATTTCATTTTTATTACCTGCAAACCAATTATACATATCTGTACCATCTTCAAATTTTAATCCACCATCTTTTAAGAATTTACTCAAATTAGTTTCTATAGCAAATAAATGTTTTTTATCAATTAAGATAACAGGCTTGTTCTTTTTGTTTTTAATTGTTTTACAATACTGTTCATACTGTGATCTTACTATTTTTGACTCTTTTAATACTCTATCTTTATTATGATTAAACCAAGACCACATAGGAGAACCATAAACAAATTTAAGATTGCTTTTACACTTGAATTTAAGCAAATCTTTTTCTTCTTCAAATTCTTTTAATTTATCTTCAAAGGATAAGTACGCACCTTTTGACATGTTAGTTATTTGACTAAACACTTTATCAAATTCTTCTTCAGATAAATTATCATAATTTTCAATTAGATAATTATACTTTTCAACATAATCTATTCTCTGCGTTCTAGCACGATAATCTCTCATTATTATTAGACATCTTAATTCTTTACTACCTTCTATTTGACTAATATGTCTAAAGAACCAATCACCTTTTCTTGCTCCATCACTAAACATTCTTTGTTTACCCTTAAGATTATACTTATTTTCATGTTTGTCTTTATAAAAATCATTTAGTCTTTTTTTATAAGATACTTTGTTACTAAGTCCGTGAATTTCTTTATATAATAAATAATCAACAATGATATCTTTAACTTCTTGTGTATCTTGCGAAAATATCCTGTCAAAGTTTGCAACAAACCATGAGCCCATAACTACACCATCTTTAAAACGAATAGTATCTTTGTTTGAATCAAATTTATCAATGTTATCTAAATCATGAAACTCTGTCAATCTACTAGCAAATTTATCATCTTTTCTTTCTTTTATACTTTTTTGATATAACTCATATTGTTTTTTTATAATCGAATTATTAAGTGCTTTTTTCTTATTAGCATGAAACCACTGATTAACAAAAGAGCCATCTTTAAAACGTATTTCTTTATTTGTATAATTAAATTTTTCTAAATCATCTATTTCTATAAATTCATTTAATCTAATATCATAATCATTTCTCTTAATAAGTATTTTATATTCTTCGTATTGTTTTTTTATAACTTGTGATAATTCATTACCAAGCCCAAGTATTCTTCTTTTATTTGTACTCCACCATACAGGCATTTCACCATTATCACTAAATCTTATTTCTTTACGCTTAGTAAAATTAAATTTGTTTAAATCTGAATTATTTGCAAATTCTTCTAATTTCATTTCAAAAGTTACATTAGTTCTTGCCATACTAAATCCCCCTTTTTTTGCACTATGTATTATACACATTTATTATTTAAAGTCAATAAAAAGGCCATATAATGGCCTTTTATAAATTATAGAAGTGTTAACAATAATATTAATATCATAAATATAGCGACTGCAATAATAATTATTTTAGTAATTGTGTTATGCATTTTAACCGCAGTATTTAGTATTGCCCCTTCTTTTTCAACATCTTTTACCGAGTAGTTTAAATCAAAACCACAATTCTTACAGGTTTGATCAAGTAAATAAAACTCATTATTGCAACAAGGACATAAATATCCCCTTTTACCATTTTTAAGTTCTTTTTGCAGATTTAATATAGTCTTATAAACATCATTAACATCTTCAATACATTCAAAGCATATAAATGGTCTATTCGTAGGGTTTGGATGCATTAAAATATTTTTTGTAATTGATACTATCTTCATATCGTTGCTATTATTTAATGATGATAAATCAACTTGCATATATAAATCACCAGCTTTATCTTTTTCGTTTCTTATATCAAAAGTATAGTTTATTATATATCCAAATACTAGTTTATCTTTTTTTAAATCATATTTAAACACTCTTTTGTTAGTAATACAGTAATAATCATCTTGTATTGCTTTTTTCTTTATAAAAATATTATATATTAAACCGCTAATCGATAATACTTCAAATAGTAAAAAAGTAATGGTTATTATAACTATTGGGCTTTTATCATCAGAACTCATTATTAAAGCAGTTACACTTATGTGTATTATTAAAATGATAATTAATATAATCGATATTGCTTTTGTGTTTTTATTAGTACTTCCCTTACCATAAGAAGGTCTTAACTCTTGAATTATTTTTTCATCATTTTGTAAATATTTACTAAAATCCATATATAATCACCATTTATAATATAACATTTTTTATATTCTAACAAAATAAAAAAAGAAAGTAATTTACGATTTTTTACTTTCTTTTTATTTCTTTTATTAAAGCAATTACTAATAGTGTGATACCAGCAATTAGCAAGTATACCCACCATGGTAGCTCTTTAAGCAACGATGACGTTTGAACAATTATATTTAAAAATGTAAAAGCATATCCTGTATAAATAAACATTTTATAATCATATACATACCCTAATAATAAGATTGTTACACCGATTATTCCAAGTATCAATGCAACATATATGTTTATTATTGATATAAAACTTAAGAACATGCAAATAATTAAGAATGTGTTTATTATCTCTACAACTTTGTTGTCTGCATTTACAACACCTTTTAGGAATATTGTTACAGGGATAAGAAATAAAAATACTTTAAATATATAAGTTGATAATAATACGTCGTGATCATATATGATTGGTAAATTACTAATTAGTACACATAGTGGAATATAACCAATCATTGCATACATATATTTGTGCTTATCTTTATTAATTATAAATAATAATGTAGATATTATAACAAGTATTAGTGATGCAACAAATAAATAATTATTAAAACCAGCAAATACAGTTATTATTAATAATAAGTATGATAACGTCTTAAATACATTATTATTCTCATATAAATAGTAAAAATATAATATACATATACTTGCTATAAGAACTATGCTATATGATATATGATACATATATGTTAACGGTAAAGCTATTAATATACCTAAACATAATACTGGAAGATATATCCATTTAGTATTTTTGTTTAAAACACCCGCAATAACATATGAAGTTAACATTACTATATTAATTAATGTTATTACATCAATGAATTTTATTTTATCTACTATACCAGGTTGTATCATTATAGATATAATAGACATTATTATAAATACAGTTCTTGCAATTGTATTTAATATAACGTTTTCCGTTTTTCTTACAAAGGTATTTATAGATGTTATAAAAACAAATAATACTGAAAGTATAATTGATAAAAATTCCATTTTAGTAGAGAAACACATTATAATCATACCCTCAAGCAAGAATAGATAACTATATATAAGCATTATAATTTTAGTATATTTTCTATTTGCAATAAGGTTAATTAAGTATAATATTACACCAAATACATAAATAACTAGTGCAGCACTAAGTGCGTTAAAAGTTGATATTGCAAAAGAATTAAGTACAATTGATGCATACAAAGGCGATATAATTGCCATTACATCGTTAGACGCTTTATATACATAAAATAATACGTTAGCAACCAAAGATGATGCATATATTATTAACGTAATTCTACCAAAAGTAATGTCATTTAAATCAGAAAATAAGCTTATAAAATATAATAATGTTAAAACATTAATCCCAATGGCATTAATTATATTAAATGCCATTGTTTTTTTAAACCATCTATTTCTTGTAATATTAAGTATTAACATAAATAATGCTGATGCTGTAAATGATAATACCACATCACTATTAATCTGCATAACTATTAAAAATGGAATTGGAATAATTAATAGTAACTCTGCTACATATCCTTTTTTATTATTAAGCTTTTTATATACAATCGTTATTAATAAATCAACTACCAAAAGTACAATCGTATATAATGCTGAATACTTATCATTTAAATTAAACACACTATTAAATACGTTTACACCACCAATATAAAGATAAGTTACGTTAAATAGTGCAATACTAGTTAACGTAAGTGATCCTCCCGTATTTTTGATTTTAAATACGTATTTTAGTAATAATCCAAAAACTAAAAATATTATTGTTTCAAGAGATAAAAACAAAGCTTTAAAACCATTACTTAATGTATCCCAGTTTGATAATGCAAATACTACTGATGATAGAATTATTAAGTATATACCAAAACTAAGAATAGCACGTATTCGTTTTTCTTCCTTACTAGATTTATCACGTATTGTAAAAGCTAAAAACAATCCAAACAATACTATCATTAAAAAGGTTAACCATACTTTAGCCATAATATAATACCTCCAAGTATATTATATCACGTATTTAATATTTTTTAGTTATAAATAATTAATTCATGTTGTGCACGCGTTACTACAACGTAAAATAAATAGCGTTCATCTTTAGTATATTTATCATTTTTATCCGTATAAGATATTACCGCATCAAATTCTAACCCTTTTGATAAATAACTAGGAGTTATTACTAGTTTTTTATTAAACGTTTCTTTATCATTCATAATACTTATACCATCTATTTTATCCTTTAACATTTCATAAAGCTTTATACTTTGCTCATTATCCTTTGTGATAATCGCAACTGATGAATATTTCTTTTTAAGCTCCTTAATATCTTCTTCTATTTGTGATATGTCATATCTAAACTTAACTGGTACGTTATTATCTCTTCTTATTGCACTAACATGATTTAAACCAAGTATTTTATTCGCATACTCTATTATTTCTGGTGAAGAACGATATGTTTTTGTAAGTTCCGTATATCTACTATTTCCATTTAAATGATTTATTAATACGTTTAAGTTATCATACTTTTGATATGGGTTAATGGTTTGATTAACATCACCTAATATGGTAAATGACGCTCCTTTAAATATTTTAGAAAGTATTATATATTGCATTTCGTTATAATCTTGAGCTTCATCAACAACAATTTGTTTAATGGTATTACTATATGGAAATCCCTCAAGCATTCCCTTTAAATATATAAAACATAGTGCATCTTCATAGTTTATTTGTTTTTGATTCATACTTAAATCAAACGTTTTACCATATGCCTTTTCAAATGTTTCACTTAAATATAAATCATGATAAAACTTTTTATAATCTTTTTTAATATTAAATAACTCATTTATTTGTTTCACAAAGTGTCTTTTATTACTTTTACTTTGTTTAATATTAATCTTATCGCATAAGTGTTCTGCCATCTTATCTATTCTTTGGTATATTGGGAGTTTAATATACCTTTCTTTTAATAAATAGTTCAAGTATTCTTTATCAATGGTATCAAATTTGATATCCATATCTTCTTTTATACATATCTTATTTTCTAAATCTTTTGCGAACTTTTCAATTATTGGTATCATTTTATTTGATAGTTTAAATTTTATCAAATCTTTATTTACTAATTTTTTTGTATAATACTTTTCAATAAAATCCGTAAACGTTTCTACACTTTTGTATTCTCTTATATAACTTTTTGCAAAATCATGAAA
>CADBMO010000011.1 GCA_902795755.1 uncultured Erysipelotrichaceae bacterium
CACTTCATTTCCTTCTTGTTTTAGTTTACTTTTTAAGTCACTCCAATATTTTCTTGGTCTATCACTTTCTGATAAAACTCCAACTAAGTCTACAATACTTATAAAGTATTTCTCTTGTTCTTTATCCCAAACTGTTCTAATTGTTTCATTATTAAATAATTTATTTACTAAATGCATTTTATCTTGATTCATATAAAACCTCCCTGTTAAAAAAAACTAAGTATTTGTACTACTCAGCTTTTTTATCTTTCTTTTTACTATCTTTAAGTATCCCATGGCTTTCTCTAACTTTAGTTTCTATTTCATCTGCTATATCAGGGTTATTCTTTAAAAATGCTTTTGCATTTTCTTTACCTTGTCCAATCTTTTCACCCTTATATGCATACCATGCACCACTTTTATCTACTATTCCTATGTCTGATGCTAAATCAAGTATTTCTGCTTCTTTAGAAACACCCTCACCATACATTATTTCAACAGCAGCTGTTTTAAATGGTGGTGCAACTTTATTCTTAACAACTTTAATGTTAGTTTTGTTACCAATTACATTATCACCATTTTTGATTTGTTCACCACGTCTTACGTCTAATCTTATTGTTGAATAGAACTTAAGTGCCCTACCACCTGGTGTAGTTTCTGGATTTCCAAATAATATTCCTACCTTTTCTCTTAACTGGTTAATAAATATTGCAATAGTGTTTGTCTTATTAATAACACCAGATAATTTTCTTAAAGCTTGTGACATTAATCTTGCTTGTAAACCTACGTGAGAATCTCCCATTTCACCTTCTATTTCAGCTTGTGGTACTAACGCAGCAACAGAATCTATTACAACTATACCAATAGCTTCACTTCTAACTAACGCTTCACATATTTCTAATGCTTGTTCACCAGTATCTGGTTGAGAAAGTAATAATTCGTTTGTATCTACTCCAAGTGCCCTTGCATAAACTGGATCTAATGCGTGTTCAGCATCAATAAACGCTGCTTTACCTCCAGCTTTTTGAACAGCCGCAACCGCTTGTAATGCTATTGTTGTTTTACCTGAAGATTCAGGTCCAAATACTTCTATTATTCTTCCTTTTGGTAGACCACCTACACCAAGCGCTATATCTAAAGTAAGTGATCCACTAGATACTACGTCTATTTCGTTATGGGTTTCATCACCCAACTTCATTACTGATCCTTTACCAAATTGTTTTTCTATATCTGCTAATACTTGTTCTAATGTTTTATCATTTTCGGTCTTTTTTACCATGAATTTTCCTCCTATTTTTATAAGCTACAATAACATTATAAATCATAAAAATCTAAAAATCAAGTACTTTTTCATACATTTGTTCGAATAATTGTAAAGTATTTTTTGCAAGTATTAAAAAAAGCTTATTTAAAATAAGCTTTTTTACACACTATATTTTGCAATTACTATTTTTTTGCTTCTTTTGAAAAAATTATTTTTTTATTTTGAGCATAGTATTCAACACCTGATATTACAGCAAATATTGTTGCAAGAACTAACAAGAAGTTAGCTACATCATAACCCCACACTTCAAAAGGCATGTTATAACATAATGTTAAAACAATTCCTAACATTAAGAAAGTAGTTTTTATCTTACCAGTTTTTATTGCTGCTACTACTTTTCCTTTTGATGCTGCAAGCATTTTTATATTATCAGTTATAGCATCTCTAAATACAATAATTACTGCTATTGCAGGATGAATAAACCCTTGTGCTGCTAATATTATTAATGTTGAATTAACTAGCATTTTATCAGCTATTGCATCTGATAGTTTACCAAAGTCAGTAACCATGTTTTTCTTTCTTGCAATATATCCATCTAACCAATCAGTAATAGATGCAAGTGCAAATATACCTGCTGCTATTAAGTATTTAACATCCATAGTAATAGTACTAATCATTATTTTTGGAAATTCAATATTAACCATATAAAATGGAAATAATAGTATCACTATTAACACTACTGTTAAAAATATACGTAACATTGTTAATTTATTAGCCAAATTCATTTTACCACCTCTCAATTCATTAAATACGTAATTGTTACATCTTCTTTTTCTGTTTCAGGATTAATATATTGTGTTACAACAATATAACCAATTAAAAATAGTAATAATATTATTATCATAGCTACAATAATTGGTATAACTTTTGATTTTTTCTTTTCCTCTATGGTATATGGAGATATAACTTTTTTCTCTTTTTCTTGTTCTTTTCTTTTTTTATTAGATGCTTTTTCTATTTCTTTAATTGGTATTTTAGAAGTTTCTTCAAAGAAAAACTCATTAACCTCATCCATTATCTCTTCATCATCTAATCCTAAGTATTTAGCATAATCTCTAATAAATACTTTTAGGTAAAATACATCTTTAAAAGCTTTAAGATTACCAGCTTCAATGTTTTCTATTTGAGAAGTTCTAAGTTTTAAATCCTCAGCAGCTTCCTTTACACTTACACCTTTTTCTTCTCTGGCTTCTCTTAGTTTTTCACCAACTTCTATCAAAGAATTCACTCCCTTTTATTAAATAATATTTTTAATAAGCCACGTTCTGTACCAATTTCTTGGTTGCAAACATTTATCTATACATACGTATCACTTACTCCGTTCGTTTCCTTTGTAAGAGTTCCCCTACCAAATTTTGGGTTTCTCACTCATGGGGTTTACCACCGTTCCACTTCTTTCATTTCTAAAAGACATCGTCACTTTGGCACTTTATGCCTA
>CADBMO010000012.1 GCA_902795755.1 uncultured Erysipelotrichaceae bacterium
ATGGTCGGAGAAACAGGATTTGAACCTGCAACCTCTGCGTCCCGAACGCAGTGCACTACCAAATTGTGCTACTCTCCGATGGTGCTCACGAAAAGATTTGAACTTTTGACCTTTACCTTCGGAGGGTAACGCTCTATCCAGTCTGAGCTACGTGAGCATAAGAAAAAAATACTATTTTTCTTTTTAACTATATTTAATCATCTACTTTAAATCAATATCAATTCCTATAGGACAATGATCGGATCCGTAAACGTCAGTATAAATAATTGGATTTGATACTTTATCAATAATACTATTTGATACTAAAAAATAATCTATTCTCCATCCAATGTTATTAGCACGAGCATTACCCATATAACTCCACCATGAATACTGTTCTTTAGCTGGATAAAATTGTCTATAAGTATCAATAAAACCAGATTCTAATAGCTTTGTAAACTTATCTCTTTCTTCATATGTAAATCCTGCGTTGCCTATGTTAGCTTTTGCATTTTTAATATCTATTTCTTCGTGTGCAACATTAAAGTCCCCACATATAACAACAGGCTTTTTCTTTTCTAAGTTTTTTAAATAATTTTTTAAATCATCTTCCCACTTCATTCGATAGTCTAGTCTTGATAAATCTCTTTTAACATTTGGCACATACTGATTAACTAAATAATAGTCTTCAAATTCAAGAGTGATTACTCTACCTTCATGATCATGCTCATCTACCCCTATTCCATACGTGACATTTATAGGTTCATATAGAGAATATATTAATGTCCCTGAATAACCTTTCCTATCAGCAGGATTTAAATAGCAATAATAATCTTTAGGCTCAAAATCTATTTGTTCTTTTAAAGCCTTTACTTCTTGTAAACAATATATATCTGCATCACATGCATAAAAAAATTCTTCAAACCCTTTTTTTAAACAAGCCCTAAAACCTGCAACATTCCATGATACTAACTTCATATGTACCTCCAAATTAATTATAACATATAATTGAATTATAACTCTAGTATTCTAGCAATAAATAATGTTGACTTTTATATGAATAAATGATAATATACTTTCCGTTTGAAAGGAATAGAAAATGAACACTAAAATAGTAAACGATACTAAAAATTATATTAAAAAGAATATTGATGATAATAATGTGAGAAGAGATGTTTTAATTGTTTTTGACAATTATATATCTACATTAGATAATATTTATAATTGTATAAAAGAAGATGATGAGTTATCTGCAGACATATATTTAAAAGCAGCAGTAGGATCATTTACAAAAAGACTAGATATTTTTTTAGAAGGAAATGGCTATCCTTATTATAAAGTTTCTTATATAATAGCTAATAAGAGTTTGTATGATGAAGAAAAATTGAATAATAAACACTTATCATATCTTTATAATAAAATTATATTTGGTGATTTTAGTTTTGAATTTTATTATGAAATACTTATGTATCCAAATAAGAATTATAAGACAATATGTTGTGATTTAGATAATTTAATGGCACATTTAGGTTATAATAATCACATAAAAAAATATAAAGATGCTAATATAAATGTTAAAAAATATAAATCTTTATGTAAAGCTATTGAAAATGTAGAATAAAAAAAATACCTAATTTTAGGTATTTTTTATTTTATTATTATTAATCCTACATTACACTAACCCTTAAAAGTTTGTTGTAAGAATTTTAAATTCATAAAATACTATTGAAAAAAATTACTTTTAATGATATAATTAGTGTCGTTCTAAAAGAACTGCGCTCGTAGCTCAGCTGGATAGAGCACTTGGCTACGAACCAAGGGGTCAGGGGTTCGAATCCCTTCGAGCGCGCCATTTTATTTTATTATTGACTTTATTTTAATTTATATGATATAATCATATTGCTCTTCGGAAAGTAGCACAATTTGGTAGTGCACTACATTTGGGATGTAGGGGTTGCAGGTTCAAATCCTGTCTTTCCGACCATTTAGTTTATAATCCCTTATTTTATAAGGGTTTTATAATATTTTAATATCTATACCCCTTAAAAATCCCTTGTTCGATTTTTAAGGCTCATATTTATTTTTAAATTGATGATAGATTTTCAAGAGCAATAATTGTTTTGTCTTCATCTTCTGGAATAAGATGAGCATAGGTATTGAAAGTCATTTCTATATTGGAGTGTCCTAGTCTTTTCGAAACAACTGTTATAGGTACTCCTTTTGAAATAAGTAAGGATGCATGACTATGTCTGAAATCATGTATTCTTATTTTTTTTATACCTGAATCTTTACAATACTTATCTTTTCTTCTAGCAATTGTAGTAGGTGCTAGTGGAACAATTCCACCAAATACATACCAATTATCACTGAAATCTACCATGTTTTTATAATAGTTTTTTAATTTGTTTAAACTTTCTATAAGATTTTTGTCTATTCTTATTCTTCTAACTGATCCATTTGTCTTAGGTGTATTAATAATAAACTTACCATCATCTTTTTCTTTTGCAATAGTTTTATATACATCAATATAACCATTAGTAATATCACACCATTTTAATGCTAAACATTCTCCTTGTCTTAAACCAGTAAAATATAATGTTTCAAAAAATGTTTTATAAACTAAATCATCAACTTTTGCAATAAATGATTTATACTCATCAAATGTCCAAAAATTAACTCTACTAGGTTTTATATTTCTTTTTGAAAAATTACCAACCTGACTTGCAATGTTATGTTCTAATCCGTAAAACTTAATAGCATAATTTAAAATAGTTACCATTGAGCCATGAATACTAGATAAGTATTTATAACTGAATCCTTGGCTTTCTATTTTAGATTGCCATTTAGTATATATTGATGCATTAATCTTATTAATTTCATAATCTTTAAAATATGGTAATATATGATTATTAAACTTACTAACAGTTTTTCTATAAGACTGTTTTTTTTGTTTCATCTTTGCGTGTAAATCATATTCTTCCCATAATTTAGAAAATAGTATTTTATTATCTTCCTTTACATCAGTAGTTAAAAAATCTCTTTCCGCTGCTAATGCCTCTCTTTTCGATTTGAAACCATTTTTTTGATATTGTTTTCTTATACCATTATTATCACTTTTATAACACCTAAAATACCATAACTTAGAACTATTATCTTGGTATACTGGCATTTTTCCTCCTTTCCGTTACTATAATAACATGTTTTTGTCTTGTAATGCTCGTTGTGTAATATAATTTTCATCTAAATCTAAATATTCAAGTACATATCTAGTAGGTACATACTTTGTTTTACTATTAGGTAGTGTTTTACCAGATTTAACTATCTTTTCTTCAATTACATTTCTTATTTTAGTAGCAGTATCACGACTACATCTAGCAATTTGTCTAATTTCTTTAACACTTACCCAAGGTTTTCGTATTATATCGTATAACTCTGTGTATGTCATATTTCACTCCTTTCTTAATTTTTTAGATTATTCCTGACAACCCGTGCCAATAGGGCTTACTTTCCTTGCATTTGTTTAACGAGTCGGCATATATCGGAGACTTCCAACTCTATATAATTTTCAAAGAACAATATTAATAGCCAACTATTTGTATAATAGTTGCACTATTTAGTTCAATTATATGTAATTTTTGAACCTATGTCAAGCAAAAAGTTCAAAAAAATTAAGAAAATGACAAAAAAGGTGCAAAAATGTGCTAAAAACTTGCATTTAAGTTCAAAATAGTGTATAATTCTACTCGTAAAGGAGGAAATACCATGGAAAATAAATCAGTTGGAGAATTAATAACTGAAGCAAGAGAAAAACAAGGTATATCTAAAAATCAATTAGCAGAATTAACTAAAATAAGCCATACCGAAATAGCAAGAATTGAATCTGGAGAAAGAGAAATACCTAATCCAAAGACTTTAAGAAAGATAAGTAAGTATGTAGGTATAAACTATAATGATTTAATGTATGCTGCTGGTTTAGGTGCAAAAATAAGTCCACTTAATCCTTATTTAATAGAATACTACTCTAATTTAAGGGGAAGTGAATTAAGAGATGCATTAAACAATATAGAAAATAATATTAAAAGTAATACCATATTAATTGAATCTTTAAAAAAATCAGAAGAACTAGAACAAGATGAAGAAAAGAAAAATGTATTATCAGATACATTAGAAGATTTAGAATATCAAAACTCTACAAATATAGAAATAAAAAAATTGCTAGAAAGCACAGCAATTAAGGAATTTAGAAATGAAAACATTTAAAAGATTAAATCTAGTTCAAATAATAGGTATTATAGTAATGATTATATCATTTATACTTAATCTATTTAGTATTAAAGGTATGGTAGACTTATTCTTTATAGGATTATCACTAAATGCACTAGGTTTTACATTATCTACTATTAAGTGGTCAAAAGAAGGTAAAACAGGATTTAGAAAGATGGATAAAAGTTATAGTAAAAACTTAACTAGAAAGTCATCTGATACAATGTTATTTTTAAATGTAGGTTATTACTTATGTATATGTTTATTAGTTCTAACTGAAATAATAGATAAAACATATTTTAAACCAATATTCTCATTAATGCCTATATTTATATTTTCAGTAGTAGCAAACATAGTTTTATTACTAGTAATAGATACTACTTATGATCAAGTTGTTAAATTAATTAAAAAATAATAGGATTAAATCAAAATCCTATTATTTTTTTGTTTTACCTAATATATCACTCATAGAGATATTAAACTCTTTACAAAACTTATATAAATTATTAGTAGATATACATACTAAACCTTTTTCATACTTAACAATAGCAACTTGTGAAACACCAATTATATCAGCAATATTTTCTTGTGATAGATTATGCTTTAATCTTATATCTTTCATATTGCTACCTAATTTCTTTTTATTAAATCCCTTATTAATTGATTTTACTTTCTTATTGGTTAATCCTAACACATAATCAATACTTACATTAAAATAATCTGCAAAACTACATAAATAATCTAGTGGAATAATATTAATACCTAATTCCCATAAAGAATATGTAGAACGATTAACCTTTAATATTTTAGCCATATCATTTTGACTAATATCATTATCTTCTCTTAAATCTTTTAATCTTCTA
>CADBMO010000013.1 GCA_902795755.1 uncultured Erysipelotrichaceae bacterium
AAATAAGAAATTGGCATTTTTAAATAATGTGTTGAAATAAAAATTATTATATAGTAAAATGAAAATATAGGAGGAAGTATGAAAAAATTATTTGGTTTATTAGCAGTTATATTAGTATTTACTTTAACTGGATGTGGAGCAGCAAACAAAACATTAACTTGTACAAAAGATTATAATGCATCAGGCCTTCAAATGCATGAAGATGTTAAAACGACGTTTAAAGGAGACGAAGTTGTAAAAATGGTTATTGCAGTTGATGCTACAATGTCTGATTCTTTAGCAGCTTATGCAGATAGAATAAAAGACGCATTAAGTACACAATACAAGAAATATTCTGATAATGGCGCTCCAGTTGATATTAAAGTGGATGGAAAAGAAATTCACATAGTAGTTACTATGGATCTTGAAAAAATGACTGCTAGTCAAAGAGCTGCTTTAAATGTAAGTAACATTAAAGGCTCAGTTGACGATAACAAAAAAGATTTTGAAAAAGCAGGATATACTTGTAAATAAGCATTGTTTATCAATGCTTTTTTATATTGATAAAATATGGTACAATACCTGTGATGGAGGGAAATATGAAGAAAGTAGTTTTAATAACAGGAGCATCAAAAGGAATAGGTAAAGCAACCGCAATAGAGTTTGCAAAAAAGGATTATAATGTAGTCATTAATTATTCTAATGATGATGCTAAGGCTCAAAAAGTAAAAGAATATATTATTGAAAACTATGACGTAGATGTTATGCTTTATAAAGCAGATGTATCAAAAGAAGATGAAGTCAAAAAAATGGTAGGAGAAATAATAAACCATTTTGGAAAAATAGATGTACTTGTAAATAATGCAGGTATTGCAATAGATACTACGTTTGAAGATAAAACGGTTGAAAACTTTAAAAGAACGTTAGATGTTAATTTAATAGGGCAATTTATCTGTGCAAAGGAAGTATCAAATTACATGCTTAAAGAAAAAAGAGGAAGCATTATAAATATTTCTTCAACAAACGGATTTGAAACTTATTATCCATATAGTATGGATTATGACGCATCAAAAGCGGGTGTTATTTCTTTAACTCATAACTTAGCAGTTCAATTTGCTCCAACAATAAGAGTTAATTCTGTTGCGCCAGGTTGGGTAAACACTGAAATGAATAAGGAATTAGATGCAGATTATGTCAAAGAAGAGTGTGAAAAAATATTTTTAGGAAGGTTTGCAGAGCCAAAAGAAATTGCTAAAGTAGTTGTGTTCTTAGCAAGTGATGATGCTAGTTATATAAACGGCGAAATTATTAGAGTAGATGGTGGAAACTATCAAGCATAACAAAAACTGACAAATTATTTATATATAAAGTATTAGTATAAATCACCAAAAGGATGGTGATTTTTTTGAATAGGATAAAAGAATACAAAGAAACTATTTTTCAAAATATTAAACATACAGATGAAAATGGAAACGAATACTGGGAAGCTAGAGAGTTAATTTCTGTCTTAGAGTATAGTAAATGGCAAAAATTTAAAGAAGTTATTAATAAAGCTATGATAGCTTGTAATAATAGTAATAATATAACATCTGACCATTTTACCCAAGCCGGTAAAATGGTGAACATTGGTTCAAAAACGACAAGGAAGATACTAGATTATCGTTTATCAAGATATGCTTGCTATTTAATTGTGCAGAATTGTGATCCAAGAAAAGAAGTAATTGCACTTGCACAAACTTATTTTGCAGTTCAGACAAGAAAACAAGAAATATTAGAAAAAGAATCTGATTTGTTATCAGAAGATGAAAAAAGATTCTATATAAGAGATTTAACTAAAAAAGGTAACTATTCTTTAAATCAAACTGCAAGAAATTCTGGTGTTAAAAATTTTGATAAGTTTCATAATGCTGGTTATAGAGGTTTATATGGTGGTGAAACCGCTGATGATATTGCTAAAAGAAAGAATTTAAGATATAGAGAAGATATATTAGATAATATGAGTAGTACTGAGCTTGCAGCTAATCTTTTTAGAATAACTCAAACTGATGAAAAACTTAAAAACGAAAATATAAGTGGCGAAGATAATGCTAATAAAACCCATTATAATGTTGGTAAAAATGTAAGAGAAGCTATCATAAAAAATAAAGGAATATTACCTGAAAATATGCAGGTACCTAAAAAGAGTTTAAAAGAATTAGAAAGAGAAAATAAATTAAATAAAAATAATTTAAACTATGAATATTTAAAAGAAAATGATAAAATAGATGTGAGTTAGGAAGTGATATCATGTATGAAGATTTTGGAATATCTAAAAAGGTAATTGATATAGTAAATAAGGCTGAAAAAGAAGTAAAAGATATATTCGAAGAAATTGATAGGAACTGTGATTTAAATAGTTTAAAGGTATTAAAGGCTTTTAATGATAATAATGTATCCGAAGCCCACTTTAATTCTACTACTGGTTATGGTTATGATGATTTAGGGCGTGATGTTATTGAGAAGGTTTTTGCAAATGTATTAGGAGCAGAAGATGCACTGGTTAGAAGTCAGTTTATATCTGGATCACATGCTCTTACCGTTGCACTTTTTGCATATCTTCGTCCTGGAGATACTATGCTTAGTATAAGTGGTACTCCATATGATACACTTCATGAAGTAATTGGTATAAAAGAAAACAATAGTTCATTAAAAGCATTTGGAGTTAAATACGATGAAATAGATTTGGTAAACGATGATTTTGATTATGATGAAATTACCAATTATTTAAAAAGTAACAAAGTAAAACTAATTGAAATACAAAGAAGTAAAGGATATTCTACAAGAAAGAGTATTACCATAGATAAGGTAGAAGAAGTTGTTAAAGTAATACGTTCTATTAATAAAGATGTAATAATAATGGTTGATAATTGTTATTGTGAGTTTGTAGAAAGTGTAAGCCCGCTAGAAGTTGGATGTGATGTTATAGTAGGATCACTAATAAAAAACCTAGGTGGTGGCATTGCACCTAATGGAGCATATATTGCAGGAAGAAAAGATTTAGTAGATTTAGCAGGAGAAAGACTAACGTTACCAGGAGAAGGTAGGGAAGTTGGTCCTACTCTTGGTATTAATAAATCACTTTTACAAGGTATATTTTTTGCACCTAGTGTTATCGCATCGTCTTTAAAAACTGCGGTTTTAACTAGTAAGGTACTTGAAACGCTAGGGTACGATGTAGAACCTAAATATAATGATGTAAGAGCAGATATTGTACAAAATATTACGTTTGGAAATGAAGAAGACTTGGTTAAGTATTGTCAAGGTATTCAAGCATCATCCCCAATAGACTCTTTTTCAAAGCCAATTCCATGGGATATGCCGGGATATGATGATAAGGTTGTAATGGCAGCTGGTGCCTTTACTCAAGGATCTTCAATTGAACTTTCATGTGATGGTCCAATAAGAGAACCTTTTATTGCATATCAACAAGGAAGCTTAACTTATAATTATGGAAAAATTGCCGTAATGAAAGCAATAGAGCATTTATTAAAAAAATAGCATAAAATATGCTATTTTTTTTAATCTCGTGCTATAATAAAAGAGTAGGTGTAAGTATGAAAAAAAAGTTAATAATATTAATATCGGTTTTATCTGTTTTATTGGTTGCAAGTGGTATTATACTAAACTTTGTTACTAAGAAAATTTACGTTAAGAATTTTAAACAAAATATTAAAACTGAAGTATTAAAAAAATTTAGTAATCCTAAGTATGTTTTTTGTTATGGAAATAAAATTAGTTGTAAAAAACTTAAATATACCGTAAAAGGTAAAGTAAATAACAAAAAAGTTGGTATCTATAAATTAATTTATACCGCAACGTATAAGAAAGATAATTATACTAAAATTTTAAATGTTAATGTTGTAGATACCAAAAAGCCGGTATTAAAAATAGAAGGTGAGTTTAAGAGTGTATGCCCAAATGGTACGGCATCTGGAGTTAAAGTAACCGCTACTGATAATTATGATGGAGATTTAACTAACAAAATAAAATATAAGTTAGTTGATAAAGAATTAACATATGTTGTTAAAGATTCATCAGGTAATAAAACTACTAAAACGGTAAAAGTTACTATTAATGATACTGAAAAACCTAGCATAGTATTAAATGGTGATCCAACTATGTATATGGGACAAAATACTAAATATCAAGAACCTGGTTATGCTGCCGTTGATAATTGTGATGGTGATGTAACTAAAAACGTAAAAGTATCTGGTGGCGTTGATACTTCAAAGTCTGGAAGCTACACAATTACTTATACTATCAAAGATTCTTTTGGTAATGAAAATAGTGCTAAAAGAACTATAAAGGTTTTTGCAGTTAATAAATATAGTGGTGAAAAATCACTTGGAAATAAAGTAATATATTTAACTTTTGATGATGGCCCTGGACCATATACTGCGCAGCTATTGGATATTTTAAAAAAGTATAACGTTAAAGCAACATTTTTTGTTACTAGTCAAAGGCTAACTAACGGGTATGAAAACCTATTAAAAAGAGAATATGATGAAGGCCATATGGTTGCAATTCATAGTTATACACATGATTATGCAAGTATTTACTCTAGTTTAGATGCTTATATGGATGATTTATTGAAAATGCAAGATAAGATTAAACAATATACTGGATATGAAACAAAGATAGTTAGATTTCCAGGGGGAAGTTCTAATACAATTAGTAGAAAATATAAAAACGGTATTATGACTGAGGCTGCTAATAAACTTAATGAACTAGGGTTTAAGTATTATGATTGGAATATAACATCTGGTGATGCGGGTGGTACCACAAATACTAACCAAATAATATCAAACGTAACTGGCGCAATCAAAGAGGGAAGGCCAAATATGGTTTTACAGCATGATATTAAGTCATTTAGTGTAAATGCTGTGGAAGCAATCATTCAATATGGACTAGCGAATGGTTACACTTTTGCACCAATTACAATGGAAACACCAGCTGTTCATCAAGGAATTAATAATTAGAGGTACGTATGAAAGATTTAGAAAAAAGAATAGATGCAATAGAAAAAAGAAATAAAAGAGTAGAAGCTGATAAAGCATGGGAAACTTCTATGTTAAGAAAAATATTAATATTAATTTTAACATATATAGTAGCACTACTTTATTTGAAGGTAGCAGATACTACGAATCCTTATTTTGGAGCGGTAGTACCATGTGCGGGATTCTTTTTATCAACATTAACAATAAGAGGAATTAAAAAATTATGGCTTAAAAAACGTGATTAAGTAATTAATCACTTTTTTTTATTTATCATTTATTACTTTGAAAGGGGAAATAACATGAAAAATGGAATAGATATATCAGAGCATCAAGGTAAAATAGATTTTAGTAAATTAAAGGGTAAAATAGATTTTGCGATGGTTAGATGTAGTTATGGTTTTTTTCATACTGATAAACTTTATAAACAGAACATAAATGGACTTCAAAGTATTAATGTTCCGTATGGATTATATCATTTTTCATACGCTACTAATGAAGAAGAAGCAAAAAAAGAAGCTGAAGGGTTTTTAAATATTGTAAAAAATTATAGACCATTATATCCTGTTGCATTAGATGTAGAAGCATCTAATTTAACTTCTAACTTATCAAAAGAAGAATTGGTAAAAATAGTTAATGTTTTTTGTGAAAGACTAGAAAAAGCTGGCTACTATGTAATTATATATGCTAATTTAAACTACTTTGAAACAAAGTTAAATAGTAGTTCTTTAAAGAAATATGATAAGTGGGTTGCAAAGTGGTCAAATAAACTAAACTATAATGCTGGTATTTGGCAGTATTCTTCAAATGGTAAATTAACTGGAATAAATGGAAGAGTTGATTTAGATAAATCTTTTAAAGATTATCCAAAAATAATAAAAGAAAAGAAATTAAATAATTATAAAGAAGAAAGTAATTTGTCTGAAATAAACTATGTTGTACAAAAAGGAGATACACTAATTAAAATTGCTAAAAAGTATAATTTAAATTACAGGGATTTAGCAAAGTATAATAATATAAAAAACCCAAATAAAATATATCCTGGACAAATTATAAAAATACCATCAACAAGTATAAAGCCTAATATGTATATAGTAAAAAAAGGAGATACGTTAATTAAAATAGCTAAAAAATACAATATGAATTGGAAGGTAATATATGAAAATAATAAAGATGTAATTGGTAGTAATCCAAATAAAATATATCCAGGTATGATTTTAAAAATATAAAAGCAACTTTGGTTGCTTTTTTATCTAAAAAAGTATTATAATAATTTTGTGCATTGCCCTGTCGCCAAGTGGTAAGGCATCGGACTCTGACCCCGACATTCGCAGGTTCGAATCCTGCCAGGGCAACCATGTAAAGTAAGTGCTTTAAGCACTTTTTTATTTGACTAGATAAATGCAGTATGTTACTATTATTATAGATATAATAGGGAAGTGATAGCTTATGAAAGAAACTGAAAAAAGAAGTGTAGGAAGACCAAAACTAGCAGATACTGCACAAAAGAAAAAATCTTTAATAATAGTTGGCTTGTGTTTAATAGTATCTATAGCACTACTATTAGCAGGTGCATACCAAATGAATATAATACCAGGATTTAATAGAGTTTCAGCAAACGTTACTTGTAGTTCAATTCCATCTGATTTAGCATATGACGAAAATACTAACCCATATGGTTTTAAGGATCCAGATTTTTATAGTTACGTAGTTAGTGCGTATACTAGTGATTCTAATTATTGTGAGACAATGGATGCGGAAACTTTAAAAAATGTAACATACTTAAATATATATTATGCAAGTGGTATTGATAGTTTTTCAGGTATTCAGTACCTAACAAATCTAGAAACTATTAATGTATATTTATATAGTAGTAATAGTATAATAGATGAAATAGATTTTAGTAATAATAAAAAGTTATCAGGGGCAAGTATATCACTACCTGTTAAAAGTCTTGTATTTGGTGATAATCCAGCATTATCTTCAATAGCATTTGGCTCAATGAGTGATTTAGAAAACTTGGATTTATCAGGTGCAACAGCATTGGATAGTTTAGAATTATCTTCTTCAGATAAAATAACAGAACTAAGTATTCCAAGTACTGTTACTAGTTTGCGATTATCATCACTAAGTGCATTAACAAGCTTGGATATTCCAGCATCAGTAACAAACTTATCAATCTCATATTTAAATAATTTAAGTGATTTAAGCATTCCAGATGATAATAGTATAACAAACTTGAGTATAGAAAACATTAATGCTTTTACATCGTTAGACTTATCAACATTAAATAATTTGGAATCATTAACCTTACAAAGCTTAAATTCATTAAATTCATTATCAATTGGTTCTAATGATAACCTTAAATCTTTAAATATGTCTTCCATTGATAATATTACGGAGTTAGATTTAAGTGAAAATCCATATTTAGAAACGTTAACTTTATATTATTGTAATAACTTAAATACAATTAATTTAAGTAATAACCCTAAATTAAAAGAATTATCTTTATCTTCGTTATACAATTTAGATACATTAGTATTAAATGGGACAGATTCATTAAAGAAAATATATTCATATTCTACTCAAGTTAGTGATTTAAACTTAAAAGCGTGTCCAAACCTAGAATCACTTACTTTTGAGTCATCACAAATAACTGGTGATTTAGATTTAAGTAGTAATCTTAAATTAAAAGAGTTAAGAATGAATAACAACTCAATAACAAGCGTTAATTTTGGTGATAATAAATCTTATGAAGAGATATATTTATATGGAAATGAACTAGAAGGTATTGATTTATCAGGAATGACAAAACTTGATTATTTAGATTTGAGTAATAATGCTTTAAGTGAAATAGATTTAAAGGATAATAAAGCTTTACAAAACTTATATTTAAATAATAATGAATTATCATCTATTGATTTGACTAATAACATTAAACTTCAAAGCATAAATATTAACAATAATAATCTTACTCAAATAGATTTAAGAAAACAAAGACACTTAAGTAGAGTAAATCTTAGTAATAATAATTTTGATGAAGAACAATACGTTATTGTAGGCACAGATGCTCCTACAGTACTTGCAATACCTACTGTATTAAATCCGGTTTATGATGTTGCAAACGAAGAGATTATTACCATTAATGGTGGAACGATTACTGCAGAAAGTGCAGGAACTACAAGGTATGTTATTGCATATCAATATGATAGTTATGGATCAAGAGATGAATATGAAGTAGATGTTACCGCAGTAGACTTTGATAGTGCAAAATACGATATTGATCATGTAGATAAAAAGATTAATTGTAAGAATGACAAGTTAGAAGATATCACAACAGATGATTTTACACTAAGTTCTACTAAGTTAAAAATGTCTATAGAAGGTAGTACTTTATCAATAAAAAAAGGTAAAACAGTTATTGCAGCGTATGAATTAACCGGTTTATATGAACCTGCACCAGAGCCGGATACACCAGCACCATCTGATGTAAATGATACACCAAGTAATACGGATGATAATAATGTAACAACTACAACAACACAAGTTGAAAAAAAGGCAACCGTAACTGGTACAGTTAGTGCACTTACTCAACCACTTACTTCATATCTAACCAATACTCAGTCAGCAATTAATAGTGCAAACAATAACACTACTAGTGGCATTTCAATTAGTTCTAGTTCATCTTCTGATAACAAGCAAGACTCAAGTGATGATGAAGAAAATAAAGAAAGTGTATTTACTAAGACTATAAGTACAAATAATGTAATTACCAATAATTATGATAAAGTGTTAATAGCAATTGCATTTGTTCTATTAGGAATAATTGTAGGAATAGTAATTGTTTCATCAGGAAAAAAAGATAATTAATTATCTTTTTTTTTATATATTTTTATTATATAATTATTGTAATATGAAAGGTAATGTTATGAATAAAGTTAAAAATACAATAATGAATATATCATTTATAATTCTTTTTATTCTGTTTGCAATAATCATATTTTGTAATTGTTTTTATAATAAAAAATTACCTAGTAACATTACTTTCTTTCGTTTGTTATTAGGCATTATTATATATGGTGCATTATCATTTTTATTTTATATGTTATATAAAAAGATAAAAAATAAAAAAATGTTTTTTATAATATTTTTTTGTATATTCTTTATAATACAATGTACGTTCACATATTTATTTATGGTAATTCCATCTTGGGATTATGGAATTGTCTTTGATGCTGCTAAAGAATCAGTATTAGGTACAAAAGCAATGCTTAGTAACTGGTACTTTTATATGTATCCAAATAATATAGGGTTAGGTATATTTTATAAAGTTATATTTTTATTATTTAAAATTTTACGTTTTACTAGCCCATTTTATTTGAGTGGATTATTACTTATAAATATATTAGCAATAGATATATCTATCTTTTATACGTATAAAATTATAAAAACATTTATTGATAAAGATATTAGTATGTTTTTAATAATGTGTATGATGTTTATTACACCTTTTATAACATATTGTCCTATTGCGTATTCAGATACGTTATCAATGCCATTTATAATATCTAGTTTATACTATTTTATTATGTATTTTATAATAAAAGATCAATCTAAAAAAAATATTATTTTATCAATAGTTTTATTAGGCATTGGTTCAATTATTAAATTTAGTGCATGTATTTTATTAGTGGCATATATTATATATATTATTTTTATGAATAAAGCATTATTAAAGAAACTAATATACGTATTAATCATATGTTTTATGTTTTTAATAACTTATTTTCCGGTTAAACTATCCGAATATATGTATTTGAAACCAGATGTATTAAAACAAAAGAAAATGCCTATTACACACTGGATAATGATGGGATTACACGAAGATAGAATAAGTGTGGGTGGTTATTATGAAGAAGACGTTAGTTATACACTTTCATTTAATAACACTGATTTAAAAAGAGAAAAAAATATTGAGGTAATAAGGCAAAGATTACATAATTATAGGTTAAATAATGATCTTATTGGTTTTTATTTAAGAAAACTAATATATGTATGGGGAGATGGAACATTTTATGCACCAAATAAATTATGGTTAATGCCAAAAAGAGACTATCAAATTAAAAACTTTATAACTGGTAGTATGTATCAAACCATTACGTTTAGATTGTTTGCTCAAAGTGAGTGGATTATAATACTTATATTATTTTCATTATCTCTTTTATTTAATAAGTATTTAAAAGAAGAACAAAGAAAATTATTATTTATAAGTTCTATTATAACTTTTGGAGTAATACTATTTTTCTTGATATGGGAGGCTAGATCAAGATATTTAATAAATGTATTACCAATTATTATAATTAATGCATCTTTAGGTATAATAGCAATTAAGAATAAAATTGCTAGTAAAAAAGTACGTTAAATGTATTGTTATTAGAAAATATATATGTTAAAATTAAAATGTTCTTTTTGAACATTTTATGGCTCGTTGGTGAAGTGGTTTAACACACCGCCCTCTCAAGGCGGCATTCATGGGTTCAAATCCCATACGAGTCACCATGTTGATATTAAAGATTAGTTTAGCTAATCTTTTATTTTTATTATTTTTTTGATATAATCATTATGCGAAGGGACTGATTAAAATGACTAACAAAGATTTAGCAGAATTAATATTTCCAAATATAACAAAAACTATTGAAGATTATGAAAAAGAATATCCTGAAAGGAATTTACCAGAAGATGCAATCGTAACGCGTTTTGCACCAAGTCCAACTGGGTTTGTTCATATGGGATCACTTCTAGCATCTTTCGTTGAAAGAAAGGCTGCAAAAGATACAAATGGTGTGTTTTATTTAAGAATAGAAGATACTGACCAAGAAAGAAAAGTAGAAAATGGTATTATTGGTATTACTACTGATTTAAAAAACTTTGGTATCTCAATTGATGAAGGTGCTATTAGTGAAACAGAAGAAATTGGTAGTTATGGACCATACGTTCAAAGTAGTAGAAGAGAAATATATCATGCTTTTATGAAACGTTTAGTAGAGCAAGGGTTAGCATATCCATGTTTTTGCAGTAAAGAAGAGTTAGAAGAAATAAGAAAAGCTCAAGAAAAAAGAAAAGATAGAATTGGATATTATGGAAGATACGCTAAATGTAGAAAAATACCTGTAGCAGATGCAATTGAAAGAATTAAAAATGGTGAACCATTTACTTTAAGATTAAAATCACCTGGTGATTATAATAAAAAGATAGTTGTAAAAGACTTAGTAAAAGGTAATATATCATTTCCTGAAAATGATATGGATATTGTAATAATGAAGCAAGATGGCCTTCCAACATATCACTTTGCACATTTAGTTGATGATCATTTGATGCGTACAACTCATATTATAAGAGGAGATGAATGGGTATCATCTCTTCCAACACATATACAATTATTTCAGGTGTTTGGTTTTAAGCCACCTAAATATGCACATATCTCACCAATTATGAAAGAAGAGGGTGGCGTAAAAAGAAAGTTGTCTAAAAGAAAAGATCCAGAAGCTGCTATGAGTTATTACCATGAACAAGGTATTCCTGTATATGCAGTTCAATTATATTTAATGACACTTGCAAATACCAACTTTGAACAATGGTGGGATGCAAACAAGGATAAAACAATAGATGATTTTGAGTTTAGTTTTAGCAAGATAAGTAAATCAGGTGGTTTATTTGATGTAGAGAAGTTACTTAATATATCTAAAAACTATTTATCAAGAATAAAAGCTACTGAGTTTTACGATATGTTAGTTAGTTATGCCAAAGAGTACGATGAAGAATTTTATGAATTAATTACTAAGTATAAAGATTTTACAATTGGTCTTTTAAATATTGAAAGAGAGCAGAAAAAACCTAGAAAAGACTATGCTAAATTTAGTGATGTTAAAGAGTTAGTTTGGTATATGTATGATGAATTATTTGAAAAACATGAAAAAGATTATGAATTTTCTACTATAACTGATAGAAATGAAATAATAAGTATGATGGAAACATATATAGATAAGTATTATGATGAATCTGATGATCAACAAACTTGGTTTGAAAAAATCAAAGATTTATCAGAAGAATTTGGTTATGCTAGAGAAGTAAAGGATTATAAAGAAAATCCAGATAAATATAAGGGCCATGTAGGAGATGTTTCAATGGTTATTAGGGTAGTATTAACTACTAAATCGATGACTCCAAATTTATATGATATTATGAAGTTATTTGGTAAGAATAGAATAATATCAAGAATAGAAAAACTAAAAGAATTAAAGAAAACTCTTTAATTCTTTTTTTTCGAGGGTTTTTAAAACTTTTGTAGAACAATAAAAGTGGAAAAGTCATTATTAGGTTAGTTTACTTTCTATTAAGCAATTAATAGAAAGGTGGTGATAATTATGATGCTTAAGATATTAATTAAGAGCCCTTGCTTTGAAATTAGAATCAGAAGTAGAATTGTTATCCTACTTCTTTTAATTATTTTGCTACTTGTTAGTATTGCATAATAAAAGAAAGACACTAACCTAGGGGGTTAGTATCTTTCTATACCCAGTATAGAAAGTAAATTAGCCTTATTGGCTTCTCTTTCTACCAATATTATAGACAATTAAATGAAAATATGCAAGTAAAAGGTGATATATGTTAAATAAAAATCAATTAAAGGCTGTTAAATGTAAAAGAAAAAACATACTTGTTTTAGCAGGAGCAGGTTCTGGTAAGACTTATACCATAGTAAAAAGGATAAAGTACCTAATAGAAAATGGTGTTGATCCTAAAAAGATACTGTGTATTTCTTTTACTAATGATGCGGTAAATAAACTAAAAAAAGATATAAATAATAAAGAAGTAGATGTGCTTACTTTTCATAAACTTGCCTTAAACATCATTGGAAGGACAAAAGAGGTATTGACCGAAAACTTATTATATGATGTTATTATGGATACTTTTTCAAATAATACGCTTTTAGGAATTTATAAAATTAGTAAAGATGAAATTTATAAACTTATTGAAACGTTTATTAATCTTTTTAAATCTAAAAATTATGAATTAGAAAATTTTTATAAAATGATAAAAAAAGCAGATGCTAAAGATAAATCATTCTTAAAGGAAATAATGAAATGCTATGTATGTTATGAAACCTATCTAAATAAAGAGAATTTAATGGATTTTAATGACATGATTAATATGGCAATAAAAAAGGTAGATACTTATAAGAAAGAATATAAACATATTATAATTGATGAATATCAAGATACTTCTAATACTAAATTAGAATTAATAAAAAAATTAAAGAATAAGTATAATGCAAATTTATTTTTAGTAGGTGATGATTATCAATCTATTTATCGTTTTACTGGTTCAGATATTAATATTATTACAAAGATAAGAAGCTATTTCCCGTTAATTAAAATAATAAAACTAAAATATACTTATCGTAATTCTAATGAATTAATACATGTTGCTAATAGATTTATAATGAAAAATATAAATCAAAAAAGAAAAAACATAAAGTCTTATAAACATAATAAGTTTCCAATAGAGATAGTATATTATGATGATTTAAATAAAAAAATAAAGGAAGTAATTAATAGAGATAATATTAAAAACGTGTTTATTTTATCACGTAATAATAAAGATTTAGAAAATATAAATTTGGATAATATAAACTATAAAAAAATGAGCGTCCATAAATCAAAAGGATTACAAGAAAAATATGTTTTTATAATAAACGTTAATAATAACTCTAATGGATTTCCAAATAAGTACAAAGATCATCCCATTTTAAAGTATGTTAATAATTATAGGGAATACTATCCTTTTGAGGAAGAACGAAGATTATTTTATGTTGCACTTACAAGGTGTGAAGAGAAGGTATATATATTTGTTCCTATTAATAATGAGTCAACTTTTATAAAAGAAATTAAAAAGAATAAAGGTGTTATTTTGAGCTGATTTCAAGCACTCGAAAATTGTCGTATTTTGTTGAATTTGTACCTCTTGTATGATATAATTTTGATAGATTAAACTGGAGGAGTATATGAAAGATAGTTTTATTGTTAAAATAGCTAGTTATTTTGTTTTATCTTTGGTAGTACTATGTTTTGTAGCAACTCCAGATCTAACTAAAAAACTAACCGGACAAGTTATTAATACAAGTGAATCAGACACTGTTTATGATACTGGTGTGGTTTTAACTGGTAAGTATGTTCAAGATTATAACGCAGTTAAGTTTAATATGTATAATGGGTCAGATAAAGACATAAAAGTTGTTGGTTATACTACTTGTTTAAAAAATGAAAAAGTTTTATATGATAAAATGGTTCGTTGTGACAATGACTCAGTAAAAATTGCTGAATTAACAATTAGTCCTAATACTAGTAATGATATAAAATTAGTATTAAATGAAGATGTTAATTTAGTTGGAATTGATTATGTACTTGATAATAAGTCATATAGATTGTCACATGTTATAAATAGTATTAAGGATTTTTCAGATGAATTAGATGATGCTAATAACCATGTTATTTTAAGAGGGGCAATCATTGATTATAAGGAAAAAATAATTAATATGTCTAGTGATAATGTATCTATTATAAACGCTGGTAAAATGATAGAAGATTATAATAAGGCAATTAACATATATAATGATGCTTCAGCTTTAGAAAGTGACGTTGATAACATGGTTAATGCCTTAAATAATTATAACGTTAATTATCTAAGAGAAGCTGATTATAGTTATTTAAATGAACTTGTTAATAGAATAAATTATAATAATTTAAATGAAAATTGGTATACAAAGGAAACTTGGGATTCTTTTGATAAGGTATATAAAAAGTTACCTACCATATATCATTTAAGTTACATATATCAAAGAAAAGTAGATTCTTATACTGCTCAGTTATCTACTTTATATGATTCTTTAATTATTAAAGATGCAGATTATACAAAAGTAGATGAACTAAAGAATAAAGCTTTAAATATAGTAAATGAAACGGATGGTAATATTCCAAATGGTAGTTATGAGTTATATACGAAAGAAGCTTGGGATAAGTTGCAATTAGCAATTAAGGCAGTTAAGTATGGTAAAACGGCAAAGGAACAAAGTCTTGTTGATGAATGGGCTAAAAACTTAGAAGAAGCAATAGGTAATTTAGATAGTAATATAAAATTAGCAAATTATAAAAAAGTAGATGATTTAATATTTGTATATAATAACAAACCAGAAAAGCAAAATAACTGGTATGTTAATGCGGATTCTGTAGATAAATATATAGAAACTATTGATAGGAATATACCAATTACAAAACAATATATAATAAATACTTATTTAAATGAGTTAAGAATTAGAATAAATGCTTTAGAATTAAAACCAGCTCAAGGATATTATATTTCTGATAATTATCATTATGGATCAGTAGAAAAGTATGTAAATATATTGGATGCTGAAATGAAAAAGTCATGTTATCAATCTTTATATGATGATAAAACTAAAAATAAAATAGAAAAGTATGTTAATGATTTTAATAATAGTAATAGTTATTTAATGAATATTAAAATTAATGAACAAAAGAAATTAGATCAAGTGCTAGTAGATATGCAAGTATTAGTAGATAGTTTAGATAGTTTAAAAAAGCCCGCTAATTATGATGGAGTATATAAAATTGCTAGGGATTTATTAAAACTAGATTTAAACTTATATAATAATCCAGAAATAATTGAAGATGCATTTGATTCAATTAATTGGGATTATAAATTAGATGAGCAAAAGAAAGCTAATTTAGAGCAAAACAAACTAAATGCTATATTTAGTAAGTTGATTTATAAAAAAGCAGATGATACAAAGGCTAAAGAAGTTTTATTAAGTGCAAATAATATTATTAATAATGCTTCTAATTACACAAATGTAGAAGATGTAAAAAGATACGTAGACAAAATAAATGAATTAATGAGTTATGAAAACTTTAATATAACTAGTCAAGATATGTTGGATGAATTAGTTTTAGATTTAGAAGGTGCTATATCAAATGCTAATTTGAGATTTGCTGATTATAGTATGTTAAATTTATTAAAAAATGATTTATCTATTAATGAATTAGATGAATCTATTAAAAGTTTAAGCGTAGATAAACAAGTAGTTATTGATGATTATTATCAAAACTTAATAAAAACTAATTCTTACAAAGTTGAACAGCAAAACCTTAATGATATATATAACGTAATATCATATATTAGAGTTAATGGTAAAGTTGTTGATTTAAATACTTTACATACTTCTGTAGAATATGAAGATACTGATGTTGATATTAATATGGAATTAAAAGATAGTGAAAGCAAGTATTCAATTTCAAACTCTAATTCACTTAACGTTGGTGATAATATTATTAATATATCAATTATAAATAAAGATAAAACAATCTATAATTATAAGCTTACAATTACAAGAAAAAACACTAGTAATAAACTAAGTGATTTAAAAGTTAATAATACTAGTATTTCATATAAAAAGAATAAAAATAATTACGTAGTGTATGTAAGTGATAAGGATAATTCAATTGATATTAATGCATCAAGTATAGATAAGGATGCAAAAGTTACCGTTATTGGTAATGATAATATAAAAGATGGAAGTAAAGTATTAGTAGAAGTTGAAGACAAAAACGGTAATATAAACATATACACATTAAGTATAAAAAAACAAGTATCTGTAAGTATATGGGTAGTTGCAGGTCTTACTGCAACGTTAATATTCTTATTAAGTTTAATCAAGTATATAACATTAAAGAAAAAGTTAAAGATGCTAACTCGTTAGCATCTTTTTTTGTCGATATAAAACTATTATATATTCATATTATTCATAATATATTTTATTAGATATAATGGAGGAAATATGAATACAGGGTTATCTAATAAACAAGTAATAGAAAATAGAAAAAAATATGGTTCAAATGAATTATTAAACGAACAAAACAATAGTTTTATAAAATTATTATTAGAGTCTTTGTCTGACCCAATAATAAAAATATTATTAATTGCACTTGCTATAAAAACCATCTTTTTATTTAGAGATTTTAATTGGTTTGAGACGCTTGGTATTATAATAGCAATTTTCTTTGCATCTTTTATATCTAGTATTTCTGAATATGGAAGTGAAAAAGCATTTGAAAGATTACAAAAAGAATCTTTGAGACTAAAATGCAAAGTAATTAGAGAAGGAAGAGTAACTGAAATATTTACTAATGATGTGGTTTATGGGGACGTTATATTATTGGAATCTGGGGAAAAGGTTCCCGCTGATGGAATAATATTATCAGGTAAAGTTAGTATGGATGAATCTGCTATTAATGGTGAAGCAAAAGAGGTTATAAAAACTACTAATGATACAATTTATAGAGGCACAATTTTGTATGGGGGAAAATGCAGCATGCTTGTTAAAAAAGTAGGTATGAATACTTATTATGGTAAGATTGCTAGTGAGTTATCTGAGGTGGTAGAAGAAAGTCCATTAAAGTTAAGACTTAGAAAACTTGCTAAAATAATTAGTACTTTTGGTTATATAGGAGCAGCGTTAGCCTCATTTTCTTATCTTTTTTCAGTAATAGTTGTAGATAATGGTTTTGAATTAGATAGTATTATAGATACACTTACTAATAGTCATTTAATTATTAATTACATAATATATGCTTTAACACTTTGTGTAACCATAATAATAGTTGCGGTTCCAGAAGGACTTCCTATGATGATTACTTTAGTATTGTCGTCAAATATGAAAAGAATGTTAAAAGATAACGTATTAGTAAGAAAAATGATAGGTATTGAAACCGCTGGTAATATAAATATACTTTATAGTGATAAAACAGGTACTATTACAACTGGTAAACTAACATGTCATAAAATTATTGATGGGGCTTTAAATGAGTATAAAAAGGAGTCTGATTTAAAGGATAATACATATTTAAAAATACTTAAGACATCTATGCTTGTAAATAATATGTCTTGTTATGATGGAGATAAAATAATAGGTGGTAATACAACTGATAGATGTTTATTATCTTTTTTTAAACCTAATTATATATCTGGTATAAATAAATTAAAGGAAATACCATTTGATAGCAATAATAAATATATGATAACCGTTATTAATGATAATAATATGCGTAATTTGATAAAAGGAGCACCAGAAATATTATTAGATCATTGCAAATATTTTTATAATGAAAATGGAAAAAGGAAAATATTTTTGAATAAAAAAAAGATAGATAACGTAATTAATGATGCTACAAAAGATGGATATAGAGCAATTGTACTTGCATCAAGTAGTCATATTACTGAAACATTGTTTAAAGACTTAGTATTTGTTGGTGTTGTTTTAATCAGAGACAAAGTTAGAAAGGAAGCAAAAGAAGCAATCAAGTTAGTAAATGACGCTGGTATTCATACTGTTATGATTACTGGTGATAATAAAGATACAGCAGTAAAAATTGCAGAAGAAATAAAGTTGATTAATAGTGATGATGATATTGTTTTAACAAGTGATGAATTAAATAATATTACTGATAAAGATTTAATGAAGATAATTCCTAATTTAAAAGTTGTAGCAAGAAGTTTACCGCAAGATAAGTCAAGATTAGTTAGGGTATCACAACAAATGAATTTGGTAGTTGGTATGACTGGTGATGGAGTAAATGATGCACCAGCATTAAAAAAGGCAAACGTTGGTTTTGCATTTGGATCAGGTACTGAGGTTACTAAAGAGGCTAGTGACATAGTTATTTTAGATAATAATTTTTTATCAATTGCAAGGGCTGTTTTATTTGGAAGAACAATATTTAAAAGTATTAGAAAATTTATTATATTTCAGTTAACTATAAATTTATGTGCACTTTTAATATCAATAATTGGACCTTTTATAAATATTAATACTCCTATAACAGTTATACAAATGCTTTGGATAAACATGGTTATGGATACACTTGCAGGGTTAGCCTTTTCTTTTGAACCACCCTTATTAGAATATATGGAAGAAAAACCAAAGAAGAAAAAAGAAGGAATAATAAATAAGTATATGGTAACCGAAATAGTAATTACCGGATTATATACTACTATCTTGTTTATTATATTTTTAAAAACTATTTTTATTAGAAATCTTTTTAATAATACAAATTCATTTTTGACCGCCTTTTTTGCATTATTCATATTTAGTAGTATATTTAATCTATTTAATGCACACACATCAAGGATAAATATACTATCTAACCTAAGTAAAAATAAGATGTTTATTATTATAGTTGCATTAATTGTTATTATACAAGTATTATTAATATATTATGGCGGTAATATGTTTAGGTGCACGCCCTTGTCGCCTTTAGAATTTATAATTACAATTATACTATCTTTTAGTGTTGTACCAGTTGATATATTAAGAAAAATTATATGTAAAAAAAGGGGTATTAAAATGGGTGTATAGTTTTGACTTAATATGTAAAAAATGATATTATTTAAACTGTTGAGAGGTTACTTATGAATATAGCATTAGATATTATTAATAGACTAAAAGATAAAGACTATGATGATTTTACTAAAATAAGATATATTTATTTATATTTGTGTAATACATTTTCATATGACTCTAGGTTTTATGATAATATGCAGCCTAAATTAAGAGAGGAAATATATTATAAACAAGTAGATATTACCAACGTTCAAGAATTTGAATTGGTATGTTTTACGTTATCTAAAATATTAATAGATTTATTAGCGTTATTTGGTTATGAAGGTAGATTAATAGTAGAAGATACTAGTTCAACTTACTCTCATACGTATGTATTGGTAGATATTGAAGGTTATCGTTTAAAACTTGACCCAACAAAACAGTATGATACTGCTAGAACAAAGGCTAAACTAGCTACTTATGGATTTACTGATTTAGATAAGGGTAAAGATATTCATAGTCATATATTAGAGGCTGATAGAAAGATATATGATTATACTAAAAAGTTCTTTAGTTGGGATTATTATCATAATTCCCAAATTAAACAATTTTGTATGCTTTTTAATAAAGTTGCTACTGATTTAGAAATGACAGGACTAGGAGTTTTTAATAAAAAACTAGAACAAGTATGCCAAGAGATTAACCTTTCATATTCATTAACAAGGCATAATGATATTAATTATTACTTATCTTATTTATTAGGTATGTACGATTTGAAAAAAGATGATGCTTTTGTAAGAGGAATTACTTTTTTTAATAAAGAAGACACTAGTGACATAATTGATATTTTTCATGTTAAGTATCGTAATCAAAAAGAGTGTTTTTACGTATTGAAAAAAGAAGAATATTGGCATATTGAAGAAACTAGCCCAAGAGAGGTCTTAAAGCTTTTAGATAATTATGAAAGTAATAATAGTTATTATTTTGAACAGTTAGCAAATAAATTAGCTAGTAAAAAAGGAAGGGGGTTAAAATAATGAAGTTATTATTACATACTTGTTGTGCCCCTTGTAGTGTTTATTGTGTTGATACTTTAAAAAAAGAAGGTATCGATATTATTAGTTATTGGTATAACCCTAACATTCATCCATATAAGGAGTACGAAGCAAGGCTTAATACTTTAAAAGAGTATAATAAAAGCATTAACATACCACTTGTAATAGATGATTATTATGGATTAAAAGAGTTTTGTAAAAACGTGGTAGATAAAATAGATAACAGATGCGGCTATTGTTATTTATGTAGGTTAGAAAAAGCTTGTAAATATGCAAAAGAAAATGGTTATGATGCTTTTTCTTCAACTTTATTTATAAGTCCTTATCAAAATCATGAATTGTTAAAAAAAACTTGTGAAATGTTATCAAAAAAATATGGCATAAAGTTTTTATATAGAGATTTTAGACCAGGATTTAGAGAAGGACAAAATAAGGCTAGAGAGTTAGGATTATATATTCAAAAATACTGTGGATGTGTTTTTTCTGAAGAGGAAAGATATCAAAAATTAATTGATAAAAACAAAAAAATAAATGATGAGGAATCTGCATAATTATTATTTATATAATAGATAAAAAATTAATATAATAAAATATAAAAAATAGCTTAACTTTTTATATTTGTTTTGATATAATTAAGTTATGAGAGGTGCATTATGATGAATATATCTATAAAACTTTCTTTATTGTGTTGTTCATCTGCATCTTATTATATAAATTTAAAGAAAAACTAACATTTTTTATAGTGTTAGTTTTTATTATGGGAGGGTAATATGGTAGTTATTGAAAATGATGACTTAAGATTAATAGTTTTAAGTAATATTAAAGGATTTGGTAAAAAGGTAGATGAAAGACTTCAAGAACTTAGAGGTGAGACTAAAAGTTATATAGTTCCTATAGAAGAAGCTAGGTTTAATAATGGTGAAGGTAAAGTTAAAATAAATGAAACAATTAGGAATAAAGATGTTTATATAATATCTGATATTGGTAATCATAGTATTACTTATAATATGTTTGGATATGAACATCATATGGGGCCTGATGAACACTTAATGGATATTAAAAGAGTAATTTCTGCTATTAGAGGTCAAGCTTCTAACATAACGGTTGTTATGCCTCTTTTATACCAATCAAGGCAACATAGAAGAAAAGGTAGGGAATCACTTGATTGTGCGATGGCTATTCAAGAATTGCAAGCCTTAGGAGTTAAAACAATAATTACCTTTGACGTACATGATCCGAACATTCAAAACGCTACACCATGTATGTCATTTGAAAACTTTTATCCAACTCATACAATACTAGAAAGCTTTATCGAAAAAGAGACTCTGGATTATGATAATATGCTAGTGGTAAGTCCTGATACTGGTGCAATGGATAGGGCAATATACTATGCAAACATGCTTAATACTGATGTTGGTATGTTTTATAAAAGACGTGATTTAACTAAAATAGTTGATGGTAAAAATCCAATTGTACAACATGAATATATGGGTAAAGATGTTAATGGTAAAAACGTTATTGTCGTGGATGATATGATAGCATCTGGTGGATCTATGTTAGAAGTTGCAGAAGAGTTAAAAAAACGTGGTGCCAGCAAAGTATATTTAGTTGCAACGTTTGCATTATTTACAAATGGGCTTGATAAGTTTAATAAAGCTTATAAAGATGGATTGTTTGATATGCTTTATACTACTAACTTAACTTATATAAATCCAAAATTAAAAAAACAAAAATGGTTTTATGATGTAGATTGTTCAAGATTTTTATCAAAAATAATAAATGTTTTAAATAGACATCAATCAATAACACCTCTTTTAAATGGTAAAGAAGAAATTGTTAAACTTATTAATGAGAAGAAGAAATAACTTTTATTTCTTCTTTTTTTGTAGTATAATCATACATAAGGAGGATATTATGGAGAAAATATTATTAATAATAATTGTGTTATTTTCATTACTAACATTAGCAGCATCTATTTTTACAGCAATAGTTGTAGGAAAAGAAGCTAAAAACAAAGAATTAGTTAAGGTTTTATCAATAGTTATTGGTTCTATAGTTGGTGCTATTTCTATATTAGCAATAGTAATACTTATAGCTGGTTCGACAATTGATAATAAAGGAACATCATCAGGTAATGATCCAGCTACAACTACAACAACTTCAGAAAGCGCTGTTGAAAGTGCAGGGTTTAACGAAGTTAGTTTAGATGAATATCTAGAATTAGTAAAGGGTAGTGATAAAAGTATAATACTAGTTGCAAGACCAACATGTGGTTACTGTGAACAATTTGCACCAGTATTAAAAGAAGCTATGGAAGATATGAATTTAACAATTAATTATATAGATACTGATAAATTATCTGAAGATGATTGGGATACCTTTAGTAACTCTTTAACTTATTTAAAAGAAGAAGAGTGGGGAACACCAACTGTATTAATAGTTCAAAATGGTGAATCATTAGACGTTAGTTCTGGAGCAACTGATTTAGATACAATAAAAGAATTCTTTACTAAAAACGGTTTTGGAGAATAATATGAACAGAGATGTATATGAAAATTGTAGGAATTTTAAAAAGAAATATCCTATGACTGTTGCATGGAGATTAAAGCAACATGCTTCTGTTGTTCAAAAACATTTAAACGATGATGAAGTTGTTTTATATACGTTTACTGGTCAAAAAAATTCAAATTTTTTCTCTCCATTTTTTACTACCGTAATAGTTCTTACAAACAAAAGAATGCTATTGGGGAGAAAAAAATATTTGGGTAGATCAGAGTATTATTCTATAACACCAGATATGTTAAATGATTTTGAAATAAAAACAAGTATATTTTTTGGTATAGTTGAAATAGATACAATAAAAGAAACATTTTCAATGAATTGTATTGATAAAAGGGCGTTAACTGACATAGAAGATGCTATATCTAAATACTTAATAAATGAAAAATTAAAAATGTTAAGAAATAATAAAAAAGGAAGTGAAGAATAACACTTCCTTTTGCATAAAATATAATATAATACTTGATATTTATTAAGTATTTATGTTATAATTTTCTTGCACGGAGCCATAGCCAAGTTGGTAAGGCATTGGACTGCAACTCCACGATCGCCGGTTCGAGTCCGGCTGGCTCCTCCAATTTATGCAGGTGTAGTACAACGGCTAGTACGTGGCCTTGCCAAGGCTGAGACGTGGGTTCGATTCCCATCACTTGCTCCAGTGACGTTTCTGTTCGAACTTTTTTCGAACTTAATATAAATTTCGGTCTGAAATATGACTGATTTTTTATTGCACAAAAAA
>CADBMO010000014.1 GCA_902795755.1 uncultured Erysipelotrichaceae bacterium
CATAAAAATAGTACCTCCTTTCTTGAGGTACTATTTTACATAATTATTGCTTTTTTATAAAGTGTTCAAAATGGGGTTCACTTCATAATAGTTGTCTTTTTTATATTAAATGTGCTAAAATGAAATTAGTGGTGATAATATGAATGATAAAATAATAGAGGTTTTAAAAATAGTAATTCTAGTAATGCTAGTTACGGCCGTTTTCTTTCCATTAGTTAAATGGATTGCAAACCACGTAGGGGCACTTGATTATCCAAACGAAAGAAAAGTACATAAAAAACCAATGCCATTACTTGGTGGGTTAATGATGTTTTTTGGGTTCCTTTTTGGATATATGTTTTTTGCACCACAATCAACCCAAATGTTATCTATATTAATTGCAAGTTTCGTATTAATAATAACTGGTATAGTAGATGATATTAAACCACTTAAGGCAAGAGAAGCGATAGTTGGTCAATTAATTGCGGCATGCATAGTTGTATTCTATGGTAAAATTCTTTTAAATAACATTACCGCGTTTGGTTTTTACTTTGAATTTGGATGGCTTTCATATCCTATTACGATATTATTTATCGTAGCAGTTATGAACTGTATAAACTTAATAGATGGTTTGGATGGTTTAGCCGCTGGTATATCTGCAATATTTTTTGCAACCATAGGTGTTATAGCATTTATAATGCACAACATTGGAAGTTTAGAAATAACCCTAGCTTTTATAATGTTAGGGGCAACGATAGGATTTTTGATATTTAACTTTAATCCAGCTAAGATATTTATGGGTGAAGCCGGATCATTATTCTTAGGATTTATGATTGCGGTTGTATGCTTAGTAGGATTTAAGGCAGTTACTTTAACATCACTTGTTGTACCACTTTTAATTCTTGCAATACCTATAATGGATACTTTATTTGCAATAATAAGAAGAATAATAAATCATAAACCAATATACGTGGCAGATAAAAAGCATTTGCATCATCAGTTATTAAACCAAAAGTTTTCACAAAGAACCACGGTATTAATAATATATGGAGTAAACATATTATTCTCTTTAGCATCTATATTTTATGTTTTAAAAGATCAAAAAAAGGGTATTGTTATATATGTTGTTTTAATGGTACTAATACTATGGTTGATATTAAAAACTGATATAGTAGTTGATAAAGCAAGTATTCATGTTAACAGGGATAATACTAAAAAAGAAAAATAGATTGTACTTATGTACAATCTTTTATTTTTATGATATTATTAAGTTAATAATAGGAGGCTGTTATGGCAAGTAAGGTTAAGTATTATAAACTTGGTGATGAAAGTGATTATGAAGTAATTAGCTATGATAATAAAACTGTTGAAATAAATAATGTTAGAGAAAAAGAAAAACAAGAAGATGAGTATTCAAAAACGGTATCTGAGGGATTAAAAAGTGTTTTGGACAAAGATATAGAAGATTTATCAAAAAAATTAGAATCTATTAATAAAAAAATAGTTACAACACTTGCGACTAATAACGTTTTATATGATGAAAACTTATCAAATGATGTAGCTTTAATTGATGATAATTTAGTTAAAGTAGAAAATATAATTAGTAAAGTTATAATTGAAAAAGAGAGTATGAAAATAGGAATATTTTCTTCTAAGAAAAATGAGAAGAGAGAAAAACAACGAAGTTTAAATGAAGCTATTGATTTTTTAACTAGGTGTCAAAATGATATAATTGCCTTAAGGGATGAATATAATAAATTAGTAGAAAGAAAAGAGCAAGTAAAAGATATAGATAAAAAGGAAGAAAAAGATACGTCAGCTAGTTTAGAACAAACTATTAATTTTTATCTAAATCAAAAAAAAGAAAGTTAATTTCTTTTTTTAATGGAGGATGTATGAAAGTACTTTTATATACTGAAAACGAAAAGTTAGTTGGTAAATCTGGCTTAGGTAAAGCTATTAAGCATCAAATAAGTGCACTTGATAAAGCTGGAGTTCCCTATACTTTAAATAAAAATGATGACTACGATATACTGCATATTAATACGTATTTTCCTAAATCTTATTTTGTGGTTAAGAAAGCTAAAAAGATGGGAAAGAAAATAGTATATCATGCTCATTCAACTGAAGAAGATTATAAAAATGGGTTTATTTTTAGTAAGCTAACTTCTAAGTTATTTAAAAAATGGTTAATAAAGTGTTATTCAATGGGTGATGTAATAATTACTCCAACTTTATATTCTAAAAAAATATTAGAAGGTTATAAGGGATTAGAAAATAAAAAAATATATGCAATTTCTAACGGAATTGAATTAGATTTTTTTAAGAAGGATGATAAATTAAAAGATAAGTTTAGAAAAAGATATAATTATACGAATAAAGATAAAATAGTATTTGGTGTAGGATTATATATTAAAAGAAAGGGTATAATTGATTTTGTTGAACTTGCTAAAAGATGTCCTTTATATAAGTTTATTTGGTTTGGTTATAGTCCTTTAATTGCATCAGGTAGAGAAGTTAGAAAAGCGGTAAAAACAAAATTACCTAATTTGAAGTTTGCGGGATACGTTGAAAAAGAAGTTATAAAAGAAGCTATGAATGGAGCTGATTTATATATTTTTCCAACACTTGAAGAAACTGAAGGGATACCTATTATAGAAGCTTGTGCTTGCAAGCAAAACGCAATAATAAGAGATATACCTATATTTGATGGATGGCTTACTGATAACGTTAACGTACATAAAGCAAAAGACGTTGATGAGTTTGAAGAAAAAATCAAAATGTTTTTTGATGGTAAATTAAAGGATGTTACTGAAAAAGCATATGAAGTAGCAAAAAAAAGAGAAATCAAATATATTGGTAAAGAATTAAAAAAAGTTTATGAAAGTTTAAATGTATGATATAATTTTACTTACGGAGGAGTTATGGAAGAGTTAAAAGTGCCTAATCATGTTGCTATTATTATGGATGGTAATGGTAGATGGGCTCAAAACAGAGGAAAGAAACGTACCTTTGGTCATCAAAAGGGAGCAGATACTTTAAAAAAAATATCAGAGTACGTTTATGATAAAAATATAAAAGTATTAAGTGTTTTTGCGTTTTCTACCGAAAACTGGAAAAGGGATAAAGAAGAAGTTGATTTTTTAATGAATTTGTTCTTAAAAGCTTTTAATAAGAATTTTGAAAGCGTTAAGAAAAAAGGCGTTAAAGTTATTTTTTCTGGTTTAAAGACCAAGTTAAGTGATAAAGTGCTTGATGCAATGGATAAAATGAGTGAAGAGACAAAAGATAATAAAAATGGTATATTTAATATTTGCATTAACTATGGTGGACAAGATGAGATTGCGGAAGCTGCTAAAAAAATATGTACAGATGTAGTAGATGGCAAGATAAAAACTAGTGATATTAATACTAGTATGTTTAATAAATATTTATTTAATGACTTACCACCAATAGATCTACTTATAAGAACTAGTGGTGAGTATAGAATTAGTAATTTTATGTTATACCAAATGGCATATGCTGAGATGTATTTTACTGATGTATTATGGCCAGACTTTGATGAAAATGAAATGGATAAAGCAATAGAATCATTTAATAAAAGAGATAGAAGATATGGTGGAGTAAAGAAGAAGTAGTTCTTCTTTTTTTTGACATTATTTTTACTTTTTATTTCATATAATAAACAACTAAAAAGGAGAAATTATGAACTATTATAATGAAATAAAAAATGAACTTATAAAAAAATAAGAGCAGTAGCTCTTATTTAATGTATCCATTAATTTTAAACTTTTCAATGGTATCTTCTCTAGAAGTTTCGCCAACGATTCTATCAAGTGTTGATTCTTCTTCACCATTTGTAATAAATGCAACGGTAGGAGTACCAGTTATATTAATATAACCAATTAATTTACTAGATTCATTTTCACTAAGTTTTGAATTGTCCAAATGATAAATATCAATGTTATATTCATCAAGTACATCTTCAAGTGTTGGTCTATAAGATACGCAGTGTGGACAATCTTCGTTGCCAATATAAACCGCAAATGTTTTTTTGCTATCCATCATGTTTTTAAATTCACTAAAACTAATTTCTTTTATGTGTCTGCTCCCACACCCTGTTAACATTATTAATGATACAAGTACTAAACATATTAATTTTATAAACTTCTTCATTTAAATCACCATATACATTTTATCACTTTTTTATTTTTAATACAAACATATTTGAAAAAACATATATTTGTTGTATACTTTATATGAGGTATGTTTATGGTAGTGAGAGATAACAAAATTGAGTTAGAAGAAAAAGATTATAAAAATAAGTTTAAAAAATTAAAACGATATTTAGATAAAGATTACAAGATTATAAGTAAGGGTAAAGATGAAGAAACTCAAGTTTTTATAAAAGCATTTAATCAAAAAGACTTAAGAAAAAGATATGAAATAATATACGATTATATGTGTGATTATTTAGATAAAAACGTATGCGTAGTTTGTGATTTTAAAAATAATAAATGCATTGGAAATAGAATGGGTACATCCGTACATAAAGAAAATGGATGCTGCTATTTTAGAAATGAGGGCTTTTGTAAATTATTTAAGAATAAAAAGTGTACAAATCCTAATATTTCATGCAAATTATTTATGTGTCCACTAGCTGAAAAAAAGATGGGATTTCATTCACTTCCAAAGAATTATTTTTTATTAAAATATTTTTTCAATTTTGTACAAAGAGACATATTAAGATATTCTTATAGGAAGCCAAAAAAGGACTGCATAGAAGATTTATTAAGAAAGAAATAATTATTTACATTATAGTTATTTTGCAATTGACAATTATAATAAAATGGTATAAGATTAGTATATAATAATATATGGAGGGAGAAAGATAAATATGTTTATATTAGCTTGTGATGCACCACAATTGAAACCAGTTATTGAAATTGCAGGTTTTGCACTTAAATTAATTCAATATGTTGCACCAGTATTATTAATACTATGGGGATCAATTGACTTAGTTAAATCTATCGTTCAAGGTAAAGAAGAAGATATTAAGAAGAGTCAAAAAACACTTATTAAGAGAATTATCTCTGCAGTATTATTATTCTTATTACCAATGCTAGTTGCATCATTATTAGGATTAATTGGTTCTAATGATTGGAAAGGTTGCTGGAATCAATATCATAATAATGGAATTGGATCAATAAAAGTATCTAACGATTTATAATATATAAATAACTTTTTATAAGAAAAAACTTATAAAAGGTTTTTTTTTGCAAAAAAAAATGTTATTATATATATTGTAGGAAACTAGTATAAAGAGGTATTCATATGAAAAAGATAAAATATATATTTTTGGCATTTATTATTAGCCTATTATTATTTGTACCAGGTGTTAAAGCAGTTAATTATGGTGCTTGTATTGAAAATTATGGATCATTAAAGATTAATGGGGTAAATACAAATACAGTAAAAAGTAAAACTGGTAAAGTACAATATAGTGCTGGTTATTCACTTAAAAATTTAAAATATAGTAATTCTACAAAGACTTTGAAATATACAATAACTGCAACAGATGGTTATTACATTACAAATATATATTATAGTATTGGTAAATGTGATGGTGAAATAACAGGTTTAGATAGTTATATGAGAAACTATGGTTCTAATTATGAAATTACACTTACGGTTAATAAAGGGTACGTAAGTAATTTTACTACATGGGGATTAATGCAAAGTGCTAGTTATATGCAAACTCAAAAAACACATAATGGTACTTCAACAACCAATCCTAAAACACAATTAGGTATTAGAAAAACATCTATGATTATAAGATTTTATGATGGTAAATTACCAACAACATCTGCGGGTAATGCCTCATATGAAGTTGAATCATTTAAATGTGAAATGTTTACCTCATTTTTAAAAAAATATTGGACTTGGGTAATGATTCTAATGCCTATATTAACGATTATCTTAATTTCATTAGATTTAGTTAAAGTGATTGTCTCATCTGACCCTGAATCAGGAGGAGGAAAAGATGGAAATAGTATGACACTTCCTAAAGTGGGTTCTAACGCTGTTAAAAGGATGACGGCATTAGTTGTGTTGTTATTATTACCATATTTATTAAGCACTATATTCGGATTGTTTAATTTACCATTTTGTGAGTTATAAATTATTATAAGGAGTTGATAATATGAGCATTTTACTTGGTTGGTTATCTCCAGTAAGAGCAATATTTATTTGGATAGATTTTATTGCATTTAGTTTAGTAGATAATGTCTATAATATATTTTTAATATTTGCTAAAAATGAAGTGCTTAGTTTGGATGCTGTTAAAAAACTAACTAGTAATATATACATATTAGTTGGTATACTAGCATTTTTTAGATTAGCTATGTTACTTATTAATTCAATAATTTCACCAGATAAATTATATGAGAAAAAAACTGGTATGGGAAGCTTGCTCGGAAGAGTTGTTTTAATGATTGTGCTATTAATATTTGCACCAAGTTTTATATTTCCTGCCTTGCAAGACTTACAAAATGAGGTGGTAGATAAAAACGTAATACCACGTTTAATTATGCCTTCAGCAGCGAGATCAGTTACGGCGAAGGGTAGTAATTTCAAAAGAAATTCAAGCGGAAAATATATTAATTTTGATAATGCTGGAAAAACAATGCAAAAAATAGCAATTACTTCGTTAATTAGGCCTGAAGAAAGATATTTTGAAGAAGGCTTAAAAGGTTCTGATGGTAAAGAAATCTCACAGGCAGAACAAGTAAATGCATTTATTAATTCTGAATTTCCAGATGATTCTAAAAGTGGTATGAAAGCTCTAAAACAAGACACGAGTGCATTAGGGTTTAAACTTAATAGTGAATGTAAAAAAATATGTCAAAAAGCTATGATTCAGTATCATCAAGTTATTTCAGATACAAAAGGAATGAACTTAGGAAGACTTGCTGGATATATTGGAGGATCTAGAGATTTAGAAGATCCAGATGATCCAGATGAGAAAGAAGATGTGTATTATTATGAATATATTGCAGTTTTGACAACTGTTACAGCAATATTTTTAACATATGTCATACTAAGTTGGGCAATAGATATTGCTGTTCGTTCTGTAGAACTTGCAGTTCTTAGAGTAATATCCCCATTATTTATTGCAACAATAGTTGATCCAAAATCTACACAAGATGGAGGATATTTTAATAATTTTATAAAACGATATGGTAAAACATATGCGGATTTATTTATAAAGATTGCCATAATATCATTTGCAATATTAGGATTATCCCTAATTCAAGATACAGATTTATTTGATACAGTAGCGGGGGTGATTAGTTTATGGTAAGATTATTCATGCTATATGCAATATTAATATTTGCAAAACGTGCCCCTAAAATGATAAATGAACTATTAAAATTAAAGGGTGATGGTGTAGGACTTAAAGGCCTAAATATTAAGAACAAAATGGGTGAAGCTGCTCTTGTTGGTGATAAAGTTAAAAAAGGTATGACTACCCTTGAAGGCAGAACCAAAGGTACTTTAGGTGGTGCGGCTGCTGGATTTATTGGAACAAAAGGCGGTTTAAAAGCAAAACTTGCTGGCGCAGGCAAAGGAGCTATTACTGGTGGTAAAAAAGGTGC
>CADBMO010000015.1 GCA_902795755.1 uncultured Erysipelotrichaceae bacterium
ACCAATTAAATATCGATGTAGTCATAGTTAAGAACTTTTTATTTTGTGTATAAATTTATCAAACCAGTTCTTAATCATTCTTTTTATCATTTTAAGGTTAATGATGGATATAATTTGCTCAATTCTATATCTAAATTTGGATCTACATATTTTTTTCTAGTTATTTTTCTTAATTGAGTATTCTTAAAGCATTCAATAATAATTCTTTCTATGTATTGGTCTACCCCAAATGATTTTAGCTCCATCTTAATTTTTATATCATTTTTTATGTAAACCGCTTTTTCTTTTTCATTGCTAACAAACATTTCATTATTATGTTTAGCAAATAAAATTAAGTTATCATCATTTGATAAAACTAAGTTATATTTTCTTTTTAAACTACTACTTTCTATTTTTGAACATATATCTTTTTTTAGCCTTATATAATCATTTTCAAACATATAGTCCTTATTAGTGACTTTAAAATAGCTTAATACTAAATAAGACATACTAATTTTTAATCTTTTTTCTTGCATAATATCACCTCAAATAAAAAAAGTATGATTATTATATCATACTATTTTTCAAATTGCTTCATTTTTTTAAAATAATCATTAAATATTTTATTTCTAAATATATCGATTGCAAAAGTAATCTTATGCTTATCAATGGTTGATTCATACCTTCCATCTTCTAAAATATTTGGACAACTTATATCTTCCGTTTTAAACCAGTCTTCATTTATTAAATATGCAACCGCTGATAAATCCCAAAGAGTTTTACTATTTCCTAATTCATCTTCCTCACTTGTAAAATAATGTTTTTTTAATTTCTCAAAATTATCAGTTAAAAACTTACCTATTTTACTATTATCTAAATAATGTCTTAATTCATAAGTAGTGGTAATTAAGTGTGATGCAACACCCCTACATGGTATAACGGTAAGTTTTACTTTAGAATTAAACACCATTTTTACACCATTAATATCTTGTTTAAAGTTAAATTCTTTATTCTGACCTATCCAAGGTGCGTTACCACCTAACCATATAATCTCAATTCTATCTATTATTTTTGGTTCTTTATTTATTGCGAGTGCGACATTCGTAATTGCACCAATAGCGATAATATATGTTTTATCATTTTTTAAGCATATATCAATCATTTTATCAACTGCATCATTAGACTCCATACTATCGGTTGTATATTTAACAGCACCTTTGTATACCTTTTTCTTATACTCACTCATACCTATCATATCTAATATTTCAAGAGTACGGTCATAGCTTTTTTCTGTGCCTTCTTCGATTGTGTTAGCTTTTGCATAACCACTATTAAAAAAAGGTGCAATGGTAATTGCTTCAACATCAAATGTATCAAGTGATGTCATTAAATACGTTAACGCAAACTGATCATCTATTTCATTAAACATATCAGTATCTAATATTACTTTTTTCTTCATCTTTATCACCTACTAAATATCATTATTTTGCATAGCATTTATTTTGTTATACAATTCTTTCCAATCCATAACTATTGGAAGTCCTTCGGTTCTATTTTTATTATAGCTTGTACCCATTATGCATACATTCACGCCACCATTTTTTAACTTAATGCAATTCCCAACGTTATCATCAAACATTATATCAACGTTTTCTTCCTTACATTCTTTTGTTTTATTAGTATCTTTTGTAATAACTAGTTTAGTGTAATTAATACTATTTTTATTAAGCCACTTAATAGTTGTACCATATGCATTTTTATAATGTCTATCTGGCCTATTTGTTAATATAATAAGTTCGTGGCCGTCATCTAATAGTTTATCCATGTAATATTTTGCACCATCTCTTACTTCTAATCTTGATGCAAACTCTTCCATATACTTGCACAAATAATCTTCTATTTCTTCATTGGTTAAATCATATTTACCTCTTGTAACATGCCTTGCATTTTCGTCAATAACACCACGATTCCTTAAACTTTTATCAAGTTTTTTCATTTCTACTTCTAATAATTTATCAAAATCGGTTATGACATTATCCATATCCAACCCTATTCTCATGTTAACACTCCTTTATATCACTTACTACTATCTGCAATTTAGACATCCTTTTTTCAACTTTTCCAAATACTTTATAAATACCTGGTACATTTAGGTTAAAGAACCTTTCATATGCTTTAGGGAACAATACTAAATCAACCATTCCATAAGAATCACTAGCAGATATAAACATCATCTTATCACCATTTTTTGTATCTATCTGTTTTTTTCTTTCAAAGTATAAAACTATGTTTATGTTTTTATCAAAGTAATTACTTAGTTTGTTTGTAGTTATGCTATTTTCATTTGTGTACATATTAGTTGGATGATTTGATAAATACATTCCATATAAATCTTTTTCTATTTTCGTTAATTCTTCTTTTGAATACTCTTCATATTCCTTTAATTCTGGCTTAATTATTAATGATTCATCTAGATCTTTAGCAAGTTCAGCATAGTTAAAGGCTTCATCTAAGTTTTCTATCATTGTCCTTCTATTTATACCAAATTCATCAAGACAACCTGCTAATATAAGTGTTTCTATAACATTTCTTCCAAGTTTACTTAAGCGCATAACAACATCTAAGTATGAAGAAAAAGACTCATATTCTCTTTCCTTTTGTATTTCACGGCACGTAAGTGTTCCAATACCTTTTATCATTGCAAGTGAATATTCAATTTTATTATTATGAATCTTATATTCATATGTTGATGTGTTAATTGATGGTTTTTCTATCTCAATTCCAAATGATTTAACTTCATCTATAATTGATTTTGTTTTGCCAGACGTCGATATTGAATTATTTAATGCCTCACATATGAATTCTTTAGGATAGTGAACTTTTAAGTATGCTATTTTATATCCCATTATTGCATAACACACTGAGTGTGCCTTGTTAAATCCATAATTAGCAAATTTAAGTATCAAATCGTATACTTTTATAGCAATTTCTTTAGTATAACCATTTTTTAAACAACCATTTATAAAACGTTCTTTATAAGATAAAAGTAAATCTTCTTTTTTCTTACTCATTGCACGTCTTAAATTATCAGCGTCACTAAATGAAAAACCTGCTAATTTACTTGCAATTTGCATAATTTGTTCCTGATATATTATTATTCCATAAGTATCTTCTAAAATATCTTTCAAATCTTCATGTATATAAGTTACCTTTTCTTTTTTATGCTTTCTATTTACATAAGTAGGTATATTATCAATAGGTCCTGGTCTAAATAACGCAACCGCTGCAATTAAATCATTTATGTTATCTGGCTTTAAATCCATAACAAATTTTTTCATACCAGATGACTCAAATTGAAATATTCCGTCCAAATTACCCGAATGAAACAATTCATAAGTTTTTTTATCATCTAATGGTATATCATTAAAATTAACACCTGTTATTTTAGTTATATGATCAATCATTGTTAGATTTTTAAGGCCTAAAAAATCCATTTTTAATAGTCCCAACTCTTCAATATAATTCATGGTATAACCACATAAATACGTTCCATCACCATTCATGTGAAGTGGTACATAATTCTTTAGTTCTTTATTTGAAATTATAATACCTGCAGCATGAGATGATGAATGTCTTTTAATTCCTTCTAAGTGCATGGATACATCATACACCTTTTTTAACGTTTCATCAGTTGATATTATTCTTTTAACCTTAGGTAATGTCAATTGATAATTTAAATCTTTTTTGTCATCAAAAGATTTAACTAATTCATCAACTTTGTAAGAGCTAACCTCAAATATTTTGGCAACATCCCTTATAACTTGCTTTGCAAGTAGATTAGAAAAAGTAATTATTCCGCAAACTTTATTATTACCATACTTTTCAGTTACATATTTAATGACGTCTTCTCTTTTATCAGCATCAAAGTCAACATCAATATCAGGCATGGTAACCCTTTGAGGATTTAAAAATCTTTCAAATAATAAATCATATTTTATAGGATCAACGTCAGCGATTCCTAAAGAGTATGATACTAAAGATGAAGCGGCAGAACCCCTTGTATTAACCATAATACTATTTTTTTTAGCATACTTAACATAATCCCATACAACTAAAAAATAATTACAAAAACCCATTTTATTAATCACGGTTAATTCATACTTTAATCTATTCATATAAACATCAGTAACATTATTATTTAATCTTTTCTTTAAACCAACCAAACATAGTTTGCTTAAATACTCAAAAGGATTTTCTATATTATATATTGGTAGTAAATCATTTTTCTTTTCAATCTTTAAATTACATTTATTTGCAAAATATATAGTTGTTTTTTTATCATACGAATCAAGCTCGGTATCCAAGTATACGTTTGTATTATCAAATTCCTTATCATCAATTTTATATAGATACTTTAAATATTTTTCATCACTTTTTTCAAGACATAAAGTCCGTTTCACGTATACCTTATTACCCTCTATTTTTTCTCTTTCAATTAATGATGAGTATCCTATAAAAAAATTATCATTATAATCAAAAAAATGATCTTTATATTCCATATACTCATATGGTAAAATTATTAATAAATTTGATAAATGTTTTAGCAATTTTTTTTCTGTTAGTTCACCTTCGTTTTTTAAAGTATTAATATTACATAAATTTTGATATCCCTCATAATTTTTAGCATATAAAAGAACTTTATATTCTATATTTATTTCAAGCCCAATAATAGGTTTAATATTATTCTTTAAACACTTGTTATAAAACTCCATGGTACCATACAAATTATCATCACATATTGCACAAGTATCAATACCTAGATTGGTGATCTTATCAATCAAACTATCTACTTTAATTAAACTAGTTAATAACGTATAATCAGTTTTAATAAATAATGGAACATAATTATTCATAAAATCACCTTCTTTACATAATTATTTTACTACAAATAAGGATTTTTTCCTAATTTTAATTTGACTATTTTTAAATAATATGTTAAAGTTATATAGCGATTAAGTTTTAAAGGAGGAATTATTATGGCTAAAAAAGTAACTGAAAGAAAACCTTTACACGGAAATGCTCGTTCTCACGCTTTAAACGCTACTAAAAAAATACAAAAATTAAATATGCAAACAGTTGTTGTTAACGGTGAAAAAGTTAAAATGAGTACAAGGGAAGCTAAAAAAATTAGAAAAAGTAATTAATAAATAAAAAGCACTTTAATAAGTGCTTTTTTTATTCTTCATCTATTACTCCTTCGTCTGATGACCCGGTTTCTTGTTCAACTTCAGATTCTTCGGTTTCAGTTTCTTCATAAGAAGATGAATTAGAAGAACTAAATATATATTTAAAGCCATCAAATGTATATCCTTTTTCACCAGTTTCAAGTGTTTGTACTTTATATTTATCTTGTAATTCGGCACTTAAATCCCTACATACTTTGGTTTCGTTTTGTTCATTTGAGGACCATTGCCTTTTATTAATTCTTGGATTCATTAAATCTTCTTCCAAATATCCAGCTTCAACTAACTTTGAAATACTTACACAGCTATCTTCATCTAGTTGCCCACCAGTTGCAATATATGCTTCTGCATTATTTACTATCTCTCTAGCAGCCTCAAATTTTGTTTTATCCTTTCCTGAATTAAAACTTCTAATTAGTGCTGTTGCAGATACTGTTATTATAAG
>CADBMO010000016.1 GCA_902795755.1 uncultured Erysipelotrichaceae bacterium
TCGTGGTGCTAGTAGCGGTACTGGTAAAACAAGTGGTAAAGGACAAAAAGGACAAAACGCTAGAAGTGGTGGAGGAGTAAGACCTGGATTTGAAGGTGGTCAATTACCTTTATTCAGAAGATTACCAAAACGCGGATTTTCTAACGCTATGTTCAAAAAAGAATATGCAGTTATTAACGTGTCAGATTTAAATAGATTTGAAGATGGTATGGAAATAACTCCAGAATTATTATTCGAAATGGGAATAATAAAAAAACAATTATCTGGTATTAAAGTATTAGGTAATGGTGAAATAGCTAAAAGATTAACAGTTAGAGCACATAAGTTCTCTGACATAGCTAAACAAAAGATAGAAGCTGCAGGTGGAAAAGCTGAGGTGATGTAAGGTGTTTAAGACATTTAAACAACTTTTCTCTGCTAGGAATAAAGATATAAGAAAAAAGATTCTTTTTACCCTTCTTATTTTGTTTATCTACAAAGTAGGAACGGCAGTAAGGGTTCCTGGTACAGAGGATATTACGCAAGATTTAGGTTTCTTGGAATTACTTAACGTAATGAGTGGTGGTTCACTTAGAAATTTCTCGATTTTTGCACTTGGTGTAACACCATATATTAGTGCATCAATCATTGTGCAACTACTTCAAATGGATATAATTCCATATTTTTCTAATCTTGCAAAAGAAGGTCATACTGGTAGGGTTAAGTTAAATAAGATAACTAGATACCTAGGTATAGTTCTTGCATTTTTACAAGGACTTATGATGTCATATTCGTTTTTAGGAGCAAATGCATCAACATTTAACTATATAACAGTTACTGTTATATTAACCGCTGGTACTTGTTTCCTATTATGGTTAGGAGATCAAATTACTAGAAAAGGTGTTGGTAATGGTATTTCACTTCTAATTATGGCTGGTATTTTAATAAGTACTCCTAGTATGATGACAGACGCTTATGGTGCATTCGTAACTGGTGGTACTACTCAAGAGATTGCATTTGGTGTTACAAAGTTTGTATTATTCATACTTTTATATATCGCAATTATAGTCGGAGTAGTATTTATAGAAAAATCAGAAAGAAGAGTACCAATTCAGTATTCTAATCGTACTTCAACAGCATATGGTGCAAAACAAACATATATTCCATTTAGATTAAATTCTGCTGGAGTTATGCCGGTTATCTTTGCATCAAGCTTAATATCGGTTCCATCTTTAATTGCATCATTATTAAAGAAAGAATCATTTAGTTTATTTGTAAGTAAATATATTGATTATACTACTGTAACAGGATTTATCTTGTATGTATTATTAATCATATTATTTAGTTACTTATATACGTTTATGGCAACTGGATTAAAGCCAAAGGAATTATCTGAAAACTTGAATAAGCAAGGAGGATATGTTCCAGGTATTAGACCAGGTACCGAAACAAAAAATTATATTAGTAAGGTGCTTTCAAGAGTAACTTTCTTAGGAGCAATATTCTTAGTTATAATAGCGGGGCTACCTGTGTTAGTAGCAATGTTTTCAGATTTACCTACAACAGTTAAGGTTGGAGGTACTGGATTATTAATCGTAGTTGGTGTTGCACTTGAAACATATAACCAAATTGAAAGTAGTTTAGAAGCTAGAAGATACGAAAGGGGATACAAAAGATAATGAAAAATATTATATTTATAGCACCACCTAATGGTGGTAAAGGAACGCTATCAGAATCATTAATAGAAAAATATGGCTATGGTCACATTTCAACTGGTGATTTACTAAGGGAAGAAGTTAAGGCTGGTACTGAACTTGGTAAAGAAGCTGATAGTTTAATGAAGGCTGGTAAGTTTGTACCAGATGAGATAATTCTTAAATTAATTGAAAAAAGAATACAAAAACCAGATTGTGAAAACGGATACATTTTAGATGGTTTTCCTAGAACTTTGGTTCAAGCTCAAAAATATGATGAAATGTTAAATGAACTTGGAAAAGATCTTGGTGTTGTAATTTATATCGATATTGATAAGGATATGGCTTTACAAAGATCAATTTCTAGAATAACTTGTCCAAATTGTAAACGTATATTTAACAAAGTTTCACCTGAAATGAAACCAAAGGTTGAATGGATATGTGATGATTGTGGAACTGAGTTAGTTCAAAGATCAGATGATACTGAAGAAGTATTCTTAAAAAGATATGATGACTTTATGGAAAAAACTATGCCTTTAGTTGAGTATTATAAAAACAAGGGTGTACTTGAAACTATAAAAGCACATGTAAGTAAATATGATACTTTGGATGAAGCAATCAAGGTATTAGAAAAATAAAAGGTGTTATCAGAAATTACAGGAGAGTGATAAAGTGGCTAAGGAAGATGTAATTGAAGTTGAAGGTAAAGTAGTAGAACTTTTAAAAGGTGGAGACTTTAAGGTTCAACTTGAAAATGGACGCACTGTAGATGCTCGCGTTTCTGGTAAAATGCGAATGAATAAAATTCGTATCTTACCAGGTGATACAGTGGTTATGGAGATATCACCATATGACTTAACACGCGGGAGAATAACCTATAGAAAATGATAGGAGGAATAAAAGATGAAAGTAAGACCATCAGTAAAGAAAATTTGTGATAAA
>CADBMO010000017.1 GCA_902795755.1 uncultured Erysipelotrichaceae bacterium
ACCCTTTATATTCTTACTCTATAATATAATTATACATTATATATAAATAAAAATAAATACATTATTTAATGTATTTATTATATGTTTTTTTTAAATTGCCTTTATTAATTGTTTTTTTAAGACCATTATCTATTAATTGTCTATATACATCTTGTATTGCCTTTTTAATATCTTCATTTATATATTTTAAATCTTTTCTGTTATTAAAGTATCTTAAATTATTCTCCGGTTTATAATCTTTGCCAGAATAAGTCATTGATGCAGCGATATTATCACATATTAATTCACAAAAATATTTAAATGGTATTACTGGGACGCTTATTGGACTATTAAAATCATACCAGTATTCAAAATGATGTTTATTTCTTCCTTTATGATGTAACCATGCTTTAGAATAACCATTATCCATTTTACTTTTTTTAATTGGGCTTACCTTTCCATCAAAATATTTTACACTTTCTATAAATTCTGAAGGAGAATATTTAGATAAGTCATGAATTAATCCTCTAAAAGGTATACCTGCTCTTATTGATAGTTTAAATACATACCATCTATGTTTATTAACCGTATGCAAATGCATAAATAAGTTTTTAATCATAATATCACCTTTATAATTATAACATTAAATTAATAAATGTGAAACAACCATAATAATAAAGCCAATCATAAAACCTAATAAAACCTCTTTTAAAGGCCCTTTATTATAAGATGTTGGTATTAACTCATAAATAGATATATGTAGCATAATACCCGCTATTATGGCGTATAATGAGCCCATAATAGTATTATTTATAATTGGTTTTAAAAATATAAATGCTAATATACTTCCTAATATTTCACTCATACCAGATATAAATGAATATATAATTGCTTTCTTTTTATTATTTGTAGCATGATAAATTGGAACAGCTATTGATATCCCCTCTGGTATATTATGAAGTGCTATTGCAATAGAAAGTGTAATACCTAGCTTTATATTCGTACTGGACGTAATAAACGTTGCAATTCCTTCTGGAATATTATGAATGATAATAGCAATCATACTTATGATTCCTATTTTATAAAGTCCCCTACTATCTTTATTATTATAATCAGGTACATATTTATCTATCGTCATAGAAATAATTATACCTATAACCATAAAGATTAGTGTAAATAATAATTTTAGTATTGAATCTTTATACCAAAGTATTAATTTATAAGCATTAGGTAATAAATCAGTTAAACTAACTGATATCATTACTCCTGCTGCAAATGATAAAGCATAAACAACTACCCTATTACTCTTTTTTTTATCTATAAATATTATTAATGATCCTATAACAGTAGATATTCCTGCTAAAAACGACAATAAAAAAGCATATATATTACTCATTGGTATAAATACCTCCAAGTAATTATATGCTATATTAATTATAAGTATTCAATTCCATAATAAATATGATAAGTTATAAAGTTATATATAATATAAATATTAAGTATTAGCATTATTATATTATATATATTATTATATTTAATTTTTCTTATTGGTAATAATGTAATTACAAATTCTGCTATAAATGGAATAACAAATATTTCTTCACTCCTTTATTATTCGTTTATAATATCATATTAAGTCGTTTCATTCAATAAAATAAGATGTAAATTGCCTTTACATCTTTTGATTGTGTTATATTTATTCATTTAATAAAAAACTAATTATAAATAAAATGAATCCTGACAATGTACATATAAATGTTGTTATTCCAAGTATTAGATTTGTATTACTTGATTTAATAAGGTTTTCTTGCATAAAAAAGTAATAAATTGGGAATGTAATAAAAAGTGCTATTCCCGTAAGTCTTAAATATTTTTTTATTTGATACCTCTTGTTGTTTCTTAGCCTTTCTTTTTCTTCCTTTGCCTCATATTTTTCTTTTTCCTCAATAATTTTTGCTTCATTAATTTCATCTTTAATTTCTTTTATAAATTCATTCATTGACACTTTATTAATGTGTCTAATTAAAAATATTATTGCTATGACAGGTAATGATGCAAGAAATATAAATACCATAATACCTTTTAAACTATTTAATATGCCACCTAATACTAATAGGATTAATGTCATAAAAAAAATTAACATAATTGCAATACCCTTTGTAATGTTTGTTCTTGCCATAAATGCTATTGCTATAAAAATAATAAATAGTCCTATAAATACAAAAGTTATATCAATTTTAGTATTAAATATATCACCATCATTTTGTATTATACTTGGAATAGTAAATCCCAATAAGAAAATAGCTCCCGTTATTAATAAAAATATTCCAATCTTTTTTTCGTCTCTCATATAATCATATCCTTATTGGTTATATAATACCATAATAAACATATAATAACAATTATATAAAAAAGATAATGCAATTTACTTTACATTACCTTTTATATTAATTATTACATATTCAGAGAAAGTACCAGTTTTAAATTTTAATGCCCAATCTGATATTCCAGATGATACTATAAAATTAGTTTTACCCCTTTTTTCTAAGCCATATACCTTATCGTTAGCTTTTATCATTAATCCTATTTTTCCAAGAGGAATTAACTGACCACCATGAGTGTGGCCTGATAATACTAAGTCAGCATTATTCATTTCATTATTATAATCATTTGGTTGATGATCAAGCATTATTATGTATTTGTTTTTGTCAAAATCTTTTACTAATTCTTTTGCTGATAATCTATCTATTTCAGTTTTATCTTGTCTTCCTACAACATAAAAACTATTGTTTATTAATGTGCTTTCATCTTCTAATATTGTAATATTGTTTTTATTTAATTCTTTTCTTAAGTCTTCTTCTGTAAAATCACGATAATTAAAATAACCTTTATCATGATTACCATATATAAAATATATTCCATATTTTGTATTTATTTTACCTAAAGCTTTAGTTGCTATTATCATATCTTTTTTTTAGTAGAATCATCTACATAATCACCTGTTACAACAACAATATCTGGTTTTTGTTTATTAATTTCTTTAAAATAATTAGCAAGCCCATAACCATCAAAAGTAGTACCTAAATGAGAATCTGTTATTTGGGCTATTTTAAGACTTTTAATATTTTTATTAGTATTTATATTATAAACTGTTTTTCTAACGTTATATACGCTAATAACACCATATAAAAGGTATATAAATGTTATAAATATTGTTATAGCACCTGATAAGTATATTTTAGGTTCTTTTTTAGATATTTTTTTAATAATATAAAATACAAAGTCAAAGATAATCCAAAACAATACAAAATGTATTATACATACTAATGTGTTTATAAAATCAATTATTCCAAACATTATTATGATTAGTATAGGTATTAATGTAATTATCCATGATAATTTTTTATTATTAATATTTTTAATTATATTAAACTTTCTAATTCTACTAATTAAATATACTATGTTTAATAGTATTATTATAATAATTATTGTTAATATTGCGTACATATTTTACCTAATCCTTCTTATTTCTTGGATGATAAGTATCATAATCAATTCTCTTTTTTGAGTTTGATAAATGAGTATATATTTGTGTTGTTTTTATGTTTTCATGTCCTAATAACTCCCCTATACTTCTTAAGTCAGCACCATTTTCTAACATTAAAGTTGCAAAAGTATGCCTTAGTGTATGAGGAGATATTTCTTTTTTTATACCCTTTTCTTTAGCTTCTTTTTTAATAATTTTAAATAAACCTTGTCTAGTAATACCTTTGCCATAACTAGATATAAAAACACTATCAGTTAAATATCCTTTTAAAAGTGTAGGCCTTTTTTCTTCTAAATATACTTTTAATAGATTAGTTGTATAAGTTGCAATAGGTACTATTCTTTCTTTTTTTCCTTTACCAAAACATCTTACATAATCATCTTTTAAGTTTATATCGTTTATGGTCAAATTAATAATTTCACTAACCCTCATTCCAGTTGCAAACATTAATTCTAATATTGCCTTATTTCTATACTCTAGTGCTGTTTTAGGGTTTATATCTAATAAAAGATTAATTTCATCCTCATTTAATGTTACTGGTAATTTTTTTTGTAGTTTTGGTGATTCTATTTTTTCCATTGGGTTTTCATCAATAATTTTTTCTCTCATCAAATAATCAAAAAAAGTTCTTATACTAACTATTTTTCTTGCTACCGTCCTATCTTTTTCTTTAGCATCATGTAATTCGTTTATATAATTTCTAATATCATTAGTTGTTACATCTGATATTTTTTTGTTATGTAAAAAATGATTAAAACTATTTAAATCATTTTCATATGCATCTTTAGTATTTTCACTTAATTTTTTTTCAATATATACGTAATTAATATAATCTTTTATTTCATTATTCATTTTCTACACCTTTAATCGCTTCAAGAATTCTTTTTGGAATTTCTGAATCCCTATATTTGGTCGTTGCTATTTTTCTTTTCCTTTCTTTTGGATTTTTTATTGTAGAATAAAAATCCATAATTTTATTCAAATCTGTAATAAGTAAATTATAGTCTCTGTTTTGAGTTAAAATATCTATGAATAATTTTTTTGATAGATGCACGTAATCATAAGATTCTCTAAAATCATATGGCATATAATTATAATCTATTCTCATATTTTCTATTACTTTCATCTTTAATAATATTTCATTTGTAGCGTTATATATTTTATGTATGTTTAATATGTAGGTAGTAACATATGAATTAAGTAATTCTTTAATTAATTCATCATCATATTGTTTTTTGTCTAAATTGTAATATAAATTATCAGTATCACTAAAAAAAACGTATTTAATGTTTAATAAATCTTTTTCGTTAATATCTATATCACTAATACCATTTTTTAAAGTTTTATATAGTTCTATTTTAGTATTGTTATAATTCATATGTACCTCCTATTAAAATTATATGGGCACTTTATTAATTTGTCAAATATGATATAATAACTTTTAGAGGTGTAAATATGAGTAATGAACCACTTGCTAATAGTTTAAGACCTACTAAATTAAAGGATATTATAGGTCAAGAACATTTGATTGGGAAAGATAAAATATTATCTAATCTAGTTAAAAATAAAAAACTATTTTCGATGATTTTATATGGTCCACCAGGTATTGGTAAAACTTCAATTGCTAATGCTATATCAACTGAACTTGATATGAAAGTTAGGTTTTTAAACGCGGTTGTTAATAATAAAAAGGATTTTGAAATAGTATTTGAAGAAACTAAAATATATGACAATATAGTATTAGTAGTTGATGAAATACATAGATTAAATAAGGATAAACAAGATTTATTATTACCATTACTTGAAAACGGTAAGATTATCTTAATTGGCCTTACGACATCTAATCCATATCATAAGATAAAACCCGCAATTAGAAGTAGATGTCAAATATTTGAATTATATCCAATAAGTAAGGATGATATTATTAAAGGTTTAAAAAAAGCTTCTAAAAAATTAGAAGGAATTAAAATTAATAATGATTCTTTAAAACTTATTGCAACTATGTCAAACGGAGATTATAGGTACGCAATTAACTTACTTGAAGTAGCTTACTACTCTTCTAGTGATAAAGTGGTTAATAAAGAAACTATAACAAGTGTAAACACTAAATCATCAAATCCTATGGATGAAGATGAAACTGGTCATTATGATGTTTTATCTGCCTTTCAAAAGTCAATTAGAGGCAGTGATGTAAATGCATCTTTACATTATTTGGCTAGATTAATATCTAGTGGTGATTTAGATAGTATTTATAGAAGAATGAGCGTTATAGCATATGAAGATATTGGCCTTGCAAATCCTATGATGGGTGTTAAAGTAGATGCTTGTATTAATGCTTGTGAATTAGTAGGGTTACCAGAAGCTAAAATACCACTTGCTAAAACTGTTATTGAACTCGCTTTATCTCCTAAATCAAATAGTGCTGATCAAGCAATAGAACTTGCATTAAAAGATATAGAAAATGGTAATATTGGTAAGGTACCACCTCATATAAATGCACAAGCATTTGGCTATAAATATCCTCATAGTTACCCAAATAGCTATGTAATTCAGCAATATATGCCTGATGAATTATTAGGCAGAAAATATTATAAACCAAAGAATAATAAGTATGAATTAGTATTTAAACAAACACTTGATAATATAGATAAAATAAATAGTAAGGAACAATAGTTCCTTACTATTTTATTATTCATCTTCATCGTATGAAAACTTTATTACTTTTGTTTTTTCTAGCTCTTCTTCCGTTTCTGGTTCAAAATCATCTTTTTCAAAAGAAAACATTCTTGTTTTTTCTTCTTCGTCATTATCAATTATTGGCATTTGTCTTGTTTTTTCCATTTCATCATTATCTTCTGCTAGTTCATCAAAGTCATCATTATCTTCTTCATCGCCAGCTTCTTTACGAAGTCTTTTCTTTTCATTTTCTTCTCTTTTTTCTTTGATTTTATCTTCTTTGTCTTGTTTTTTATTTTGAATAAATATAAATATTGCAACGGCAATTACTATTAATAATATGATACCAATAATTATAAATGGCATTGGATTAGACTCACTTTTATCAATAATAATCTTGTAAGTTGCTTTTTCTCCATCAGAACTAGTTACAATAATCTTAATGGTACTTCCTGTTTCAAGATCTTCGTTACCTTCGATTTTTACTTCAGCATCTTCGTCTACCGGAGTTGCAACTATATCTAATTCAGTATCTTCTTTATCAATTTTCAAATGAAAAGTTGTAGATACTTTATCAAAATCTAATTTATATCCTACTACTTTTATATTTTTTAATTTAGTAGAAGCGGCTTTATTTTTTTCTTTTCGCTCAACTATTACTTTATAATTATTAGTTGTTTGATCTTCAGAAGTAACACTTATTGTAAACTCATTTTCTCCAACTTCTAGTTTGTTTTTACCTTCTACTTTAACAATTGCATTATCATCTTCTGCAACTGCTCTAATAGTAGCTTTAGTAGTTTCATAACTTACTTTTACATTATATTTTTTAATTGTTTTATCAAAATCATCTATTGCTTCTCCATTTACAAGTATTCTTTCTAGATATGCATTACTTGATTTTGCCTTAGTTGTTGTTGTACTTTTCTTAGTGGTTGTAGTTTTTGTTGTTATAGCTTTTGTTGTAGTTGTTGTAGTAGTCGTAGTCTCCTCTTCAGTATTTCCACCTGAAGGTGTTTCTCCTTCTTCTGCATAAACAGGTAAAATAAACATAAAACATGCTACTAATATAAATAATATTTTAACAAATTTTTCTTTCATAATTTCAACTCCCTATTTTAACTAGATTAATTGTATCATTTTCTTTTAAATATATCAACTATTATTTAGTTTTCTTCTTTTCTTTTTTATATTGTAATTTTTTTTCATCTATAATAGTATTATCTTTATATACTTTGTTATTGTTAATATTAAAATTCTTATTATTATAGTTTCTATTTGCTAATTCCTTAAATGAAAATTTCCATAATAATTTCATATTAATTCTCCTTTAAAATATCATTTATTACATAACTTGCTAATAAAATTCCTGCAGCGTTTGGTACCGTTGAGATAGACCCTACAAAATCATTTGTTTTTATTAGTGGTTTTTCTTTTGAAGAAACTACCATTATTTTATTGTTTATTTTTTCTTTTCTTAACATATTGCGTAGTTTTTTAGCAAGGGGGTCATATTCAGTTTTCCATATATTTAAAATTTCTAACAATTCTGGATGCAATTTATTACCTGTACCACAAGAACTAATTATTTTAATATCATTTTTAATTGCATATTTAATCAATTCAAGTTTTGCATTTAAATCATCACATGCATCAATTATATAGTCATACTTAGCATCTAAATTATTTAAAAAAGAATAGTCAACTTTTTTGTTATATGTCTTAATATTACAATTTTCATTAATATTTAAGACTCTTTGTTTTGCGACATCTACTTTTTCTTTTCCTATATCATTTTTTAAACACATTATTTGTCTATTTATGTTACTTTCTTCAAATTTATCATAATCAATAATTGTAATATTATTTATTCCTGTTCTAACTAACATTTCAAGGGCAGAGCCACCTACTCCTCCAATTCCTACTATTAAAACATTAGTATTAAATAGTTTATTTAAATTATTACCTACTAATTTATAAAGTCTTTCCAGTTGCATAACATCACCATTTATATTATAGCACAAAAAAAGACCCTGAGGGTCGTTTACTAGCAAAATAAACCTGCACACTCGCAGGTGGGCATCCCACAATGACTTTAGACTTCTTAAATAAATTTAAGCATGAACACCATCATTGATTCTGATTCCCTAATTAATAATAGCGGGTTATATGTACTAGCTTGCGATACCTCAAGGCACTTATATTATACCACTAATTTAAATATATATTCAATATTTTATACATAACTTTACAAGATTTTACTTCCAAGATTCAATAACTTCTTGTAATAAAGAACATATTCTTTTGAATTTATCTTCGTTATTTATAACATCTAATGAATTATTATTAATTACTAACCTTATTGAAGGAATACCGCATTTTCTAGCACTTACTGCGATTACTTCATTAATTTTTTCGGGGTTAGGTTTATTATTTTCTTCTATTTTTAAATTATACTTTAATCCCAGTAGTTTTATTTTTTCAATTAAGAGTTCATCACCACATAATGTTTCATGTAAATGAGTAACTAAATCAATATCTGCATCATTTTTAAATGTACTTGAATGTACATCAATAAATAATTTTATTTTATAATTATCAATTAAATTAATAACAGCATCTTTATATAAACTTTCACTATCTGTATTAGGGTCTTGATGAGTAAACATTTGAAAGATCGAAAATGAATTAGTAGCTCGTGAAATAAATCTTACTATTGCACCAGTATATTTTTCTGCATCTCTAACATCATCACCTCTAAATTGATTTACTGCGTGTGGTGCTGATAATAGTACCGGTATACTTCCACTTATAACGCGATATTTTTCTTCGGTCCACACATTAGTTCCATAATAACTATTATTAGAAAAGTCAGATTCTAATGCTAATATCTCATCTTTCATATGGCCACTCCCTATTCTATTTATAATTATATATTATTTTTTTATAAAATACAATAAAAAAAGATAAGATTGACACCTATATCTTATCTATTTTTATTTTTAATTCTTCTAATTGTTTGTCATCAACTACATTAGGACATTCACTCATTAAATCTGAAGCAGACTGCGTTTTAGGAAATGCGATTACATCTTTAATATTTTCAGTTTTTGCAAGTAACATAACCAATCTATCTAGTCCAAAAGCAAGTCCACCATGCGGAGGAGTTCCGTATTTTAATCCTTCTACAAAAAAGCCAAATTTTTCTTCAACTTGCTTATCTGATAATTCAAGTGCCTCGAACATCTTTCTTTGAATATCTTGATCATGAATACGTATTGATCCACCACCAGCTTCATAACCATTTATTACAATATCGTATGCTTTAGAATAACAATTTGCTTTATCGGTAATTAGTTTATCAACGTCTTCATCTTTGGGCATAGTAAATGGGTGATGCATGGATACAAATCTATTTTCTTCTTCACTATATTCAAATGATGGGAAATCTGTTACCCATAACATTTTATAATCATCTTTATCAATTAAATTTAAATCTTTAGCAAGTTTACATCTTAATGCACCAAGTGATTGTTTTACAACTGTTGTTTTATCTGCAACAATTAATATTAAGTCATTATTTTCTGTATTTAATATATTTTTTATATTATTTATTTCTTCTTCTGATAATACTTTTGCAATAGAACCAGTTATTTCATCACTAATTTTCAAAAATGCAAGACCTTGAGCACCATATTTTTTAACGTACTCAGTTAATTCATCAATACCTTTTCTTGAATATTTATCTGCAGCATTATTAACTTTAATTGCGTTTATTATACCATTATTATCTAATATGTTTTTAAATAGATTAAAACTAGTGTTTTCAAACACTTTTGAAATATCATGTATTTTCATATCAAATCTTAAGTCGGGTTTATCAGAACCATATAAATCTATTGCATCATCATATTTCATTTTTAAAAGTGGTAATTTAACATCATAATTAATAGTTTTCTTAAAAACGTATTGAACAAGTCTTTCAGTTAAATTCATAATATCATCTTCATCGACAAAGCTCATTTCTATATCAACTTGTGTAAATTCTGGTTGTCTATCTGCTCTTAAGTCTTCATCCCTAAAGCATTTAGCAATTTGAAAATATTTTTCCATACCACCAACCATTAGTAGTTGTTTAAATAATTGAGGAGATTGTGGAAGTGCATAGAATTTACCTTTATTCACTCTTGAAGGTACCAAATAATCTCTAGCACCTTCAGGTGTTGATTTACAAAGTATTGGTGTTTCTATTTCCAAAAAGTCATCATTATTCAAAAATTCTCTAATGGCATACGTAATATTATGTCTTAAAACCATTATATTTTTAAGACTTTCTCTTCTTAAATCTAAGTATCTATACTTTAATCTTGTTTCTTCTAACGCGGTTGTATCATTAGATATTTCAAATGGTATTTCTTTTGAAGTATTAAGTATTACTACGTTATCTAAAATAACTTCTATTTCACCTGTTTTAATATTCTTATTTGCGCTTTGTCTTTTAGAAATTACGCCTTCTACTTTAATTACATACTCATTTTTTAAACTTTCTGCCATCGTGTAACAACTTGAATCTGGCGTTGCAACTAATTGTATTATTCCGCTTCTATCTCTTAAATCTATAAATATAAGCCCTCCAAGGTTTCTCTTTTTTTGTACCCAACCATGTAAGATAACCTTTTTACCTTCATCATTTATAGATAATGAGGTATTATTAATTGTTTTCATCTTTTATATCCTTTCAATCTATATTTTTTAAATTCATCTATCCTATATAATTCATGACCATTTATAAAACTATGACCATTATAATTATCAAAAAACTCATTAAAATATCTTGGGTCATTTAAGTATAATAGTAATTTAAATGTATCCCTTTGTCTATCTGTAATATTTCTTTCATCATCAAATGGAAAAACTATACCAGGTTTTCTTGGCCCATATTGAGAATGTGAATAGCATATAAAACCATATCTATGAGTAAGTAGTCCTGAATCATCTTTATATTTTAAAATTTGACCTATATGCTTTCTTACATCAAGTGCATAATCATCTAGTCTATCATGTATATAATTAAATGCCCACTCTTCATGAGATGGATGATGTTCATGCATAACACTTACTTTATAAAATTCTCCATTTGGTCCTATGTAACCATCATACCCTTTTATTACCTTATTAACATCTAATTTGTTAACATCAATTGTACCTGTTGTAAGATACATATAATTTAATTCCATTATTATTTTTTGTATCTCTTCATATGGTACTGCTTCGTAATTATTTTTAGCACAACTTAACATTTTTTATCCCCACATTTACAGTTATCCCCACAATGACAATCCTCACCACATTCACATTCGTCCTCATACATATTTTCATCTAAATAATATACTAGTGCATCAAGTGATACAACATCTTCTTCTTTAGTACTTGTATTTTTAATTTTTACTTCGTTTTGTTTTAAATCATCACTGTTAAGAACTATGGTAAACTTACTTTTTAATCTATCAGCTTGCTTGAATTGTGCTTTTAATCCTCTTGATAGATAATCAGTTTCTACTATAAACCCTTTCATTCTAAGATCATTTGCTAGATAAACAGCGTATTTTTTTTCATCATCATTAACATATAATAAGAATAAATCAATATTATCATTAATTGGTAATTTAATATTCTCTTTATCAAGCGCAATCATTAATCTATCAAAACCTGCTGCAAATCCGATTGCTGGTGTAGATGGCCCGCCAAGATTTTCAATCATATTGTTATATCTTCCGCCGCCACCAATTACGTTTTGGGCACCAAATCCTTCTATGTTTGCCTCTATTTCAAATACGGTATGATTATAATAATCAAGACCTCTTACTACCTTTGGATCTACTTCATATTCAATCCCCATTAATTCTAAGTATTCTTTAACTTTAGTAAATCTAATTTGTGATTCTTCGTTTAAATAATCAATGGTTTTAGGAGCTTTTTTCATTATATCTTTATCTGCATCAACTTTACAATCTAGTATTCTTAAAGGATTTTTTTCTAATCTTTCTTTACAATCAGAACATAAATCTTTTATATGAGGTTTAAAATGTTTTATTAATGCATCCCTATATTGCTCTCTTGATTCCTTATCTCCTAATGAGTTTAAATTTACTTTTATACCTTTTAATCCTAATATTTTATATATATTAACTGCAATAGATATAACTTCGGCATCTGCAAGTGGATCGTCACTTCCTATTAATTCGTAACCAAACTGAGTTAATTCACGTAGTCTACCAGCTTGTGGTCTTTCATAACGATACATTGGCATATTGTAGTATAATTTTATTGGCTGACTTGCATCACCATACATTTTATTTTCAATATAACTTCTTACGACTCCAGCAGTTCCTTCTGGTCTTAATGTAATATTTCTTCCGCCTCTATCTTGGAAATCATATGTCTCTTTCGTTACGATATCTGTTGTTTCTCCAACCCCTCTATGAAACAATTCACTGGCTTCAAAAACTGGAACTCTAATTTCTGAGTAATTATATTTTTCTAAAACCTCATCAATTACCCTTGATACATATTTCCATTTTTTTGCATCTTTTCCGTAAATATCAACGCATCCTTTTTGTTTTGTTATCATAAAATCCCTCCTTATTTACAAAAAGAGCCCATATGCGTAGGAGTGAATATAAATCCACGGTGCCATCCTACTTCACTTATGTGCTCTTAATTTTTAATATTTAATTGTCTTATTTTCTTTTATGTAAGCTGTCACTTCTTACGAAAATACATATATATTTTATTATATTTATTTAAATTAGTCAATTAATGTAATATTATTTTACTTTTTCTTTACTATTATTTAAATCTTCAAAATAATATTTGATGTTATATACTTTAACATCTTCCATATCTTTAAGTAATTTACAAGCAGTAATAGTTATATTTTTGCCCTTTTTCGCAAATTCATGTTTAATGGTATCTATATCTGACTGTTTACTTAATTTTGGATTAGACCAAATTGTAATCTTTTCCTCGTACATATTAAAACCCTCCTTAAAAATCAATTTCACTATCTATCATTATAGTAACAGGGCCATCATTTGTAAATGATACTTTCATATCTTCACCAAATACTCCTTCTTCTACAATAATATTCAAACTTCTTAATTTGTCATTAAAATAATGATAAAGCTCTTTTGCTTCGTTATATTTCATTGCATCAGTAAATGAAGGCCTTCTACCACTTAATTTGGCATAAAGAGTAAATTGTGATACCGATAGTATTTTGCCATTTACGTCTTTTATAGAATAATTCATTTTTTGATTTTCATCTTCGAATATTCTAAGATTTATTATTTTATCACACATTTTATCAACAATATCTTTTGTATCACCATGTTTTAATCCAACTAATATAACGTAACCTTTATCTATTTTTCCCACTACTTTATTATTAATTTTTACGTTAGCATCATTAGCTCTTTGAATAACAACTTTCATTATTTATTACCTCTTTCAACTGATGTAACTCCAGGTGTTTGACCTATTATATTAATATAATTATCTAGTTTCTCTTTATTTTCTACAATTATATCTAAATCATACGTATTATAATCAACACTAGAAATTGTATTTACACTTCTAACACCTATACTTAATGATGTTGTTTTAGTAATAATATCTAATAAAAGGTTTTCCTTTTTATCTGCGTAAATTATTACGTTTGAAACATATTTTTTAGTTACGTTAAAGTTCCATTTAGCATCTATTATCCTATCTTGTACATCTACTATATTGTGGCAGTTTTTTCTATGAATTGTGATACCTTTACCTTTAGATATATATCCAACGATTTCATCACCCATAACTGGATTACAACATCCCCCAAAAGATACTTTTAAATCAAGAATACCATCTATTATAACATCACCACTACCTTGCATATCTCTATTTGAATATTTAAGGATCTTTTTATCGATTTTTTTGCTTTCCTCTTCTTTTTCACCTAATAGCATTTTTATTATCATTGTTGGATTATATTTACTTATTCCAATTTCGTAATACAAATCAGCCTCACTATTTAATCCTAACTCGTCTAATACTACTTCTAGATTTTTATTATCGAGTACTTCTCCAATAGATAATTTTTTTCTTCTAATAGTTTTATTAAGCAAATCTTTACCATTTTGAATAGTTTGCTCTTTGTCAATTTTACTAAAAAATGCTTTAATTTTATTCTTTGCTGACGTAGTGTGTGCAATGTTAACCCATTCAGATGACGGACCCTTACTGTTTTTATTAGTGTTTATTTTAACAATATCCCCATCATTTAATTCATAATCAAGTGGAACAATATTATCGTTTACAATTGCTCCTACCATTTGATGGCCTACACTTGTATGAACACGGTATGCAAAATCTATTGGAGTTGAACCCTTAGGAAGTTCAAAGACGTCACCTTTAGGTGTATATACGTATATTTTAGATGATGTAAACACTTCGTTTTTAACGGTATTTACAAAATCATCACCTTCAACTTGTTGTTCATTTAATTCAATAACAGATCTAAAAGATTTTAGTTTCTTTTCCATTTCGTTAGAGCTATGTACACCATGCTCTTTATAAGACCAGTGAGATGCAAAACCATATTCTGCTACCTTATCCATTTCATAAGTTCTAATTTGAACCTCAAAAAGCTTTCCGTCAACGCCAAAAACCGTAGTGTGTAAACTTTGGTATCCATTTGCTTTAGGCCTTGCTATATAGTCTTTAAATCGCTTAGGAACAGGTTTATATTTAGCATGTATTAAACCAAGAGCTAAATAACATTCTGCCTCAGTATTAACAAAAAATCTAAGTGCTAAAATATCATATATTTGATTAAATGTTTTACCTTTTTGTAATTTATTATATATACTATATACGCTTTTACTTCTACCTTTCATTTCGTGAGGAATGTTATTATCAGTAAGAATTTTTGATATACTTTCCATCATTTCTTCTACTGATTTATCAAGTTCACTTCTTTCTTCACTCAACTTTTCAAGTATGTCATTATATACCTCAGGTTTCATGTATTTTAAAGATAAATCTTCTAATTCACTTTTAATGTGATTAATACCTAACCTATGTGCAATTGGTGCTAATATTTCTAATGTTTCTTTAGCTTTTTCTTTTCTTTTTTTCTCAGGAATTGCCCACAATGTTCTCATATTATGTAATCTATCTGCAATTTTTAATATAATTATTCTTACGTCACCTGATAAACCTACTAAAATCTTTTTATGATATGATGCTAGTGCTTCACTATCTGCCGATAAAGATAATTTATTAATCCTTGATATTCCATCAACAAGATTTTTAATTTCTTCACCAAATTCTGTTCCAATTTCTTCTATTGTTACATTAGCAAAATTTATTACATCATGTAAAAGTGCGGTTGCTAATGTTTGGCTATCTGCGTATACTTCAGTAAGTATATATGCAACGTTTAAAGGGTGAAGAATATATTCATCACCCGTTAATCTTAATTGACCAGCATGTGCCTTAGAGGCAAATTCATATGCATGACGTATTAAATCTAGATCTTCTTTTTTTGAAATATAAGTACTAGCCATTGAAATTAAATCGTCTATTGTATATGCTTGTTCCTTAGGTTTCACATGTATCACCCTTTTCTATTTTTTCTTCTTTTTCTTTTTACTTTTATTTTTAGTATTTTTATTCTTATTATCTTTCTTTACTTCTTCTACTTTTGCTTCAATTACTTCTTTTTTTTGAACGTTATTAGTATCTTTTAATTTTATTTTTTCAATCAAATACCATATACCACCAGCTAGTATAATTGATGAATAAGCTCCTGCTACCAGACCAAATATAATTGCTATATTAAATGTTAATATATTTTTTGATCCAAGTATTATTAATGCTATAACAGGAATTAATGTTGTTATAGTAGTATAAATTGATCTTGTAAATGTTTCACTAATACTTTTATTAACGATTTCTTTTAGTGAATCTTTAGTTAATTTAGTTTTATTCTTTTTAAAGTTATATCTTATTCTGTCAAATACAACAATTGTGTTATTAATTGAATATCCAATAATAGTTAATATTGCTGCTATAAATATAACGTTAACTTCAATTTTGAAAATAGAAAACATTATAGTTACAAATAACGCATCATGTATTAATGCTAGTATTGATGAGATTGCAAAACTAAATCTAAATCTAAATGATATATAAATAATCATTAGAATTGCTGCTATTATTAAAGCTTTAATAGCACTTTTTATTAATTCTTGAGTAACTATGTTAGTTACAACGTTTATTTCACATTTAGCATCGTATTTTTCATCAAAGTAATTATTAACTTTATTTATACTATTTCCTTTTAGTTCATTATCTAGTTTAACGTATATTTCACCTTTTTCTTTTTTCTCTATAGAAACAATATTATAACCAAGTGTTTTAATATCTTTTTTAATTTTTTCAACGGTGATATTATCTGCACTAATTGTTATATCAGTACCACTTTTAAAATCAATACCTAAATTCAATTTATTAATTGATAAGAAAGTAATACCTCCTATTAAGAATATTATTGTTGCTATAACGCATTTATTAAATATATTTATACAATTAATCGTTTTATGCATCTTAGGTTCTTTTTTTCTATTTAAATATTTTATAAATAAATTAGGTTTATTATCAAATTTACCAGTAGATACAAATCGTTTTAATACCCATCTATTTATAAATACCATAATAAACATAGTTGAGAAAATTGTAATCATTAACATTGTTGCAAAACCTTTAACCGATGAAATACCAATTTTATATAAAACTATTGCAACTATTAACGTAGTAACATTTGCGTCAAATATTGAAGTCCATGATTCTTTATTTCCTTTTTCATACGCAGTTTTTATTCCATTTCCTTCTGCTAATGATTCTTTTATTCTTTCGCATGTTATAACGCATGAGTCAACGGCCATACCAATACCTAATACCAATGCTGCTATACTTGGTAATGTAAGTACTCCACCTACTAACCAGAAAATACCCATAACAAGTAACATATATAATAATAAGTTTACTCCTGAAATAAATCCAGAAAACCTATATAAGAACGTCATAAATAGTATAACTATAACCATTCCTATTATTCCTGCAGTAAATGTTTTAGATAAAACACCTTCACCATATGATGCATTGACGTTTTGAGAAGATATTTCATCTAATTTTGTAGAAATAGATCCTGCATTTATACTTTTTGCAATTCTCTTTGCTTCATCTACGGTGAATTTACCTTCAATAATAACATCTGAAGAAAACCCTTGCGATACTGTTGCTGCAGATAGACAATCACTACCTTCCTGGCCGCATGTATCTTTATCTTTTTCGTATGAGTTTACACCTTGCTCAAAGTTATACCATACTACCATCATGTTTTCGCCGTCTTGTCTTTGGCTAATTTCTGACGTAACTTTTAAAAATGTTTCTTTATCTTTAACCTTTAATGCTATAGCAGGTTGCTTATTACTATCTTGCCCAAGCGTTGCCCCACTAATTACACTAGAATCCATTAGTAGCTTATCGTTTATATCTCTAAATGATACGTTAGCAACGTTACTTAATACTTTTCTTGCACCTTCTATATCTGTAACCCCAGCAAGTTTAATTCTAATTCTATTAGAACCTTCTTGCTCTATTTCCGGTTCTGATACACCAAGGGTATTAATATTTCTTTGCAGTACATCTAACGTACTTGCCATATCATCAGAAGTGACCTTTTTACCATCACTTCTTTTTACTTGATATAAAACTTCAAACCCACCTTTTAAATCAAGTCCAAATTTCATGCTATTAAATAGCGGTATATAAATTAAGCTAAATAATATCACAACTAGAAAAAATATAATTATTCTTTTTGCTAAACTTTTTTTCATATTAACCTTCCTTTATAAATATATTAGTGAGTATACCTTCACTCATATATTATTATATAACAATGCATAATTAAAATCAAAGAAAAACATAAAAAAAAATTACTAAAGTAATCATTTTTTCTTTGTATTTTTTTTCTCTTTGTCATCTATATATTTTACTGATAAATTATTTGCTTTTTCAATCAATATAAAATCTTCTCTTTCATTAACAAAAAATATCTTTTCATTTATTATGTCACTATCATCTTCTTTTATAATTAGTGATTTAATAGGCATTAATGGTACTAAATCTTTTAATCTTACAATACCTTTTCTGTTGTTATTTGCACAATCTGTACATATAATTTCATATTTTCCATTGTAAAACATTGGTAATTGAGAGTATGTAAAAGTAACTTTTGTTTTAAAAGAATTATCTTTTGATAAGCCAGTACCTACTGTAACTACAATTTCATCATTATCATTTTTCTTAATATCAAAATTATTAATAAATCCATAACCTGCTAATAGATTTTCTATAATTACGATAATTGCTTTCATTTCTCTATAATTCATAAAACCCTCCTAAAAATTTGTGATTTATTATACCATGTAATTATTTTATGTCAACAGTTATATAATTAAGTATGAAAAAAATTAAAACGAATATCTTATTTAAAAATATAATGATTTTATTATTAGGCGGTGGTATTGCTAAAATAATAGGAATGTTTGGTAAAATAATACTTACCAGAAAAGCTGGTATAGATATTATATCTTTATATACCTTAATTACTCCAACTTTAATGCTAGTAATTACACTTGCCCAGTTTTCCTTGCCTATTTCTATTAGCAAATTATCTGCAGAAAATAAGTATAATAATAAATCACTAATTAAATATGGCTGTTATATAGGTTTGTTTGTTGACGTTTTATTGATAATAATAATACTATTATTTGGAGATAAAACATCATTAATGTTACATAATAAGAATCTTAGTATTCCAATTAAATTAACATCAATAATACTTCCTTTTATTACAATATCAAGTGTTCAAAGAGGCTTTTTACATGGTAAAGAAGATATGTTAATGCCGTCTTTAACACAAATAATAGAAGAAATTATTAAAATAATATTAACTATTTTTATTCTTCCCCTTTTTATAATTAAAGGTAAAATTATAACGGTTTCAGCAATTATATTGTTTAATATCTTTATGGAATCATCAAGCATTATATTAATGCATAAAACTATAAAATCAAAATATATATCTAAGTCTACTAGATATAACGAGTATAATATAAAAAAAGATATATTAAGTATATCACTTCCCACTACTGCAGTTAGATTAATTTCTCAAATAGGTTTTTTTATTGAACCTATTATACTAACAAACACACTTATTAAAAGTGGTTATTCAATTAATTTTATTACAACACAATATGGGATTATAAATTCATATATAATTCCACTACTTTCTATGCCTACTTTTTTTTCAATATCAATTGCAGCAGCATTACTTCCTAATATTACTAAATTATATTTTAATAAGCTATATAAAAATTTTTATAAGAAATTATTTAAACTATTATTAATATCAGTAATTATAGGATTGATATGTTTACTTGTTATTATGATATTTCCTAAGCAAATACTAAACTTAGTATATGGTAATTCTTATGGTATTAATTATATCTATATAATAGGTCCGTTTTTTCTAATTCTTTATATGCAACCTGCTTTATCTGTTTCTATACAAGCTATGGGGAAAACTAATAATTTATTTATCACATCAATTACGACTTTAATAATTAAGTATGGATTGCTATTAATACTATGTATGAATAACGTTGGTATATTATCTTTTTTAATTGCTATTATAATAGGTATTATTACTAATACTTTAATAATGATAGTATTTATAGCAAAAGAAAAAAGCAAAACTATTTAAGTTTTGCAATGAATACAACTATATTTACTATTAATAATATTATATATGTCGGAATATTAATAGCATCAAATTTTAACTGCACTATAAAAAGTGGAATGAACAATATATCAAGAACTATCATAAAAAATTTAAGTGGATGCATTCTTTTCTTTTTATCAGCATCTTTAATAACTTTATTATTCTTCATTTACCGTACAACTATATCCTTTTTTATCATATGTTTCTTTTATACTTTCAATTGTGTCATCTTTTGTTGGTTTAATAAATAATACCGCTTTATTTTCTTCTTGAGTAATTTGTTCGAAATTTACATAATTATAATTTGTAGTTGCATAAAAACTAAAGCCTCTTGATGACTTTGAAAATCTTACGTTAAAGCCTTTTAATGAAGAGTTTTTAGTATATAAATCCTCATATTGTTTTTCAAGGTCTTGCTCTACAACCGATTTTTCATCAGATAAAATAACTACCGAATATACAAATCTTGATTTATATATCTTGTTGTTTTGATAACTAAAAGTATAAGTTGCTTCTTCTGTCTCGTTATCAGATTTTGATTGATAGCTACATATTAATTTGCCTGAATCATTGTTAACGACAACTGGTGCAGTAGTTGTAGGTTTAGAAGTAACTGGTTTATCACTAGTGAATAAATCACTTTTGTTATAAACATAGTACAAGCCTAAAAGAATAATTATAGCAAGAAATATTCCTAAAATCATATTATTAGACTTTCTATTACTAATTAATACTTCATCCTTTGTTACAGGATCTAATAGAATTGTATTATTTACTGCTCCATCATATAAGTCATCTAAATTAATGTTTCGTGTTATATCCGCCTCATCATCAGGTAATTCTTCCTTCGAATCAATTATATCTGTTTTTTCTAAATCTTTTTCTTTCTTCTTCACTAGCTAAGCCTCCTTTATTATATCTTAACATATATTTTTATCATTTTAAATATTAGTCTCTTTTCTTTACAATTTTTTCTCCTAATTTTACAGATAATTCGTAATTTTTTATACTGGTGTTTCTTATTTTATCATTAATGGATATCTTATTTTTTTCAAATAACAATATAATGGTAGAACCACCATATTCAAAATATCCTTTTTCTTCACCAGTTTTAAATGTTTTTTTATCTATGTTTTTAATTTTACCTACCAAAAGTGCTCCAACTTCAATATAAGTTACTGTGCCATAATTATTTGCATCTAAAACACTAATTTCTCTAGTATTTTCAATAAATACCTTAAAATTATCATAAACAACTGGATTTACACTATGAAATTTTCCTTTGATCTTATATTTTTTTATTAATTTTCCTGAAAAAGGATAATAGTAATGATGATAATTATTTGGCGCTAATCTAAATACAAGCATATCACCATTATTATATTTATTAGCTAATTCATCATCTTGTAAAAGTGATTTTATGTTATATTCATTATTTTTTATTATAAAAGTATTATCATTAATTTCATAATGAGTTAAGTATGAATCACAAGGTGCACATAAACAGTTTTTATCATAATCAAATTTCCTTGCATTAGGTTTAATGTCTCTTATAAAAAAATCATTAAAGCTTTTATATTTTACATCTATATATTCATCCATGTTAATGTTATTATTACTTACAAACTTCTTTATCATAAAGGTAGATAACTTAGATTTTAAGAACCATGCTGATATGTTAGATATAATACTATTTTTTACAACTGGCTTTAAGATTATTCTACCAAATTTAGTTTTATATAAAAAAGATAATCCTTTATTGGGATTTTCTTTTTTTATTACTTTCATTATTTAACTAATACTGATATAATAGCAAGCCCTATTACTGCTAATATAGAACATACTACATACCATATTCCAGATGGTTTTTTAATTTTGAAGTTTGTTACAAATAATACTGCTGTTGCAAATAATGTCCATGGAAAAGCTTTTTCAAAAACAGCGTTTGATACAAAATACTTTAAACTATATATAACTGGTAATATAATTGCTATATTAGTTACTGGTAAGCCTAAATAATAATCATCTTTTTTGTTTTTTAAGAATGTTTTTTTATTAAGTGTTATAACATTAAAATATGCCAATCTAATAACCGCACATATACCATATAGTATATAAGTTACTATACAAAACTTTGAAGTAAATCCCATACTTATTCCAAGTATTATTGGAAATGCCCCATAACTTACTACATCAACTAAAGAGTCAATTTGTACCCCAAAACTCTTTTCATCATCAGTTCTTTTAATACTTCTTGCTACAACACCATCAAACATATCACATACTCCAGATAATATTAAACACATTACAGCTGTTGGTATATTACCAGTTATTGCTAAATATATTCCAAATATTGTAAATGCAAGTCCTAAATAAGTTAAAATTACTGAAACATTATAAAATCCTATTAACATAATCATACTCCTTCACATCTTATAAAAATATTATATCATATTAAAAATAAAAAAAGAAGAAAAATCTTCTTTTATTTATCGTTATTATTTTCTGGCTTCATTAATGGGAATAATAATACGTCTCTAATTGATGGTTGTTCTGTAAATAACATAATAAGTCTATCTATACCATAACCTATACCACCTGCAGGAGGCATACCATATTCAAGAGATTCAACGAAGTCATAATCTATATCGTTTGCTTCATCATTACCAAGTTCTCTTTCTTTTATTTGAGCTTCAAATCTTTCTAATTGGTCAATTGGATCATTTAATTCTGTATATGCATTTGCGCATTCATGACCAGAAATAAATAATTCAAATCTATCAACAAATCTTGGATCTTTTGGATTCTTTTTGGTTAATGGTGAAATTTCAATTGGATGACCATATAAGAACGTTGGTTCTATTAAAGTTTCTTCAACGTATTTTTCAAAGAATAAGTTAACAACATGTCCAAAGCATTTTTCATGTTCTTCAAGCTCTATGTCATGCTCTTGTGCTAATTTAACTGCTTCTTCATCACTCATTTCTTTACTAAAATCAACACCTGTTACTTCTTTAATAGCATCAACCATTGATATTCTCTTCCATTTTCCAGCTAAATCTACTTCGTGTCCTAAATAATTAAACTTAGTTTTACCACATACTTCGTTTGCGATTGTTTGATACATACTTTCAGTTAAATCCATCATACCCTCTAAATCTGAGTATGCTTGATATACTTCCATAAGTGTAAATTCAGGATTGTGTTGTGGATCCATTCCTTCGTTTCTAAATGTTCTACCAATTTCATAAACACTTTCCATACCACCAACCAACAATCTTTTTAAATGTAATTCTAAAGCAACTCTTAAATACATATCTAAATCTTGTGTATTATGATGAGTTATAAATGGTCTTGCAGACGCTCCAGTAAGTAATGTCGTTAGGATTGGAGTTTCAACCTCTACAAAACCTCTATTATCTAAAAAGTTTTGAATACATCTAATAATTTTAGGTCTCATAAGCGCTACTTTCATAGCTTCATCATTCATAATTAAATCAACGTATCTTCTTCTATATCTTTCTTCCTTATCTTTTAAGCCATGAAATTTTTCAGGTAATGGTCTTAAAGCTTTAACTAAATGAGTATATTCTAAACATTTAATAGTAACCTCACCAGTTCTTGTTTTCATAACTTTACCTTTAACACCAACAATATCTCCTATATCTGCGGATTTAAATAAGTTATATGAATCTTCTCCAATATCATTTATTGAAATATATATTTGAATAGAACCAGTTTTATCCCTTAATGAAAAGAATGATGCTTTACCCATTTTTCTAATAAACATAATTCTTCCAGCAACACTTACTTCATCATTTATATTTTCAAACTCATCATGTTCAACATCTTTATATTTATCCTTTAATTCTTTAGCAAAACTAGATCTTTCATATCTATGACCAAATGGATCTAATCCTAATTCTTCAAGTTTTTCTTTTTTTCCTCTTCTTACTATTTCTTGTTCACTTAATTCTCTCATGCTTTTCAACTCCTTGGTGTAATATTATATCATATAATTGTATTTTTATTTATTTTTTTTCACATATATAGCCTTGCTTTTTCAAATCTTTTTCAAGTTTTTTAAATGTAGTATTAGATTTTAGCTTAACATAACTAAGTGGCGTTGTTCTATCATTGTTTTTATCTACCACTTTAAAATCTATTTTAGTAATATCATAAAAACTATATATTTTAACGTATTCATCAGTTGTTTCTAATATATGTGTGTATCCTGGCATACCATTAGAATTAACTATTACCGGTAATTTTTCTTCTTTTACATAACTAAGCTGGCTTTTAAACTCATCATTTAGTGCAGTATATGTATACTCTCCTTGAATATAGGTTAAATTACCATTTTTATGTGCAATTATATAAGTATCTTGTATCTTATATCCATCATCTTTAGCATTATAACTACATTCAACTATTTTCTCTTTATTAGTAAGTACTATAATAAAAGCCGTGCCAATAATAAACATTAAGATAAGAGATAAAATTGCATACATTCCATATTTGCTTTTTTTAACTTCAGTATTAACAACTATCGGTTCACTAAAATAATCTTTTTTATCCTTATTTTCATCATAATTTGGATATACAAAATGACTATTATGTTCTTCTTTAACATCTTCTTTTGAAGTATCATCACTATACTTTGCGATTTTTACACTACCTTCACCATCTTCATATAATTTTTTTTCAGTGTTTTTTAACTCGTTTTTATTTAACTCTTTTTCTTCTTCATTAGTTAAGAAAGGTTCATCAAAAATATCTTCTAAAGCTTTTTCGACATCATTTTTCTTATTATCCATGTTCCCCTCCTTGTATCGTTATAAGTATAACAAAAAAATAAAAAAAAATAAAGTTATTTAATAACTTCATCTTTTTTTATAATATACAAAGTATCTTTTTTATAAAAAGCATAAAAAATATCATAAATACTAATACCCTTATTTGTGAGAATTTTATTTAACCAAATTCTATTTTTATTAATATCTAATAAATTCTTATCATTTACCGTTCCGTCAAGTATTATAGGTAATGGGTATGATTTATCATAATCATCTTTTTTAAATACCGATAGTTTACCACTAGTCTCTAGAATAGCAAATTCCACGTTATCTATGCTTCTAATATCTTTTTCTCTAAGTTGTAGTAGTAAGTCATCTAATGAGTATCTTTGATCCATCATATTTTTAAAATTAATTATTCCATTTTTTATAATTATAGTTGGTTTACCATCTATAAGGTCCCTAAACTTAGTACTTTTAAGTGATATTTTTGATATTATTATTTGAAGCATTACTAAAGTAAATACCGGTATTAATTGCATAATAAAATTATCTTTATTTTCAAGTGCTAATGCTACTAATTCAGCAATTAAAATAAACACTACTAAATCAAATGTCCCCAATTGACCAACTTCTCTTTTACCTAATATTCTAAATATTACAGCAACTAATATATATATAATAATAGTTTTTATTAATATAGAAAAAATAGTCATATAATCACCATTATTATTATGTTGTCTTCATATTTTTTTATTCAAATAATAATATTTATTAGAGGTGAATTATGAAAAAATACTTAAAACCATTTTTATGTCTGTTTTTTATAGTATTAATAGGATTAATACCAGTATCTATTTTATACTATTTTAATATATTTTCAGATAAAATAACAAATTATTTATTATGGTTAATAATGATTGTATCTATTGTAATTGGATCTTATAAATTTAGCTACAACATGAAATATAAAGGAATTGTTAATGGAATTATATTCTTTATAATAACATTTTTAATTTTGTTATTACTTAATCTAATTATGAAACCTAATATGAGTAAAACAACGATAATATATGGTTTATTTTTACTTTTATCTAGCATAATTGGAGGAATAATTGGTAAAAATGCAAAAACGGATGATAATTAGCATCCGTTTTTATATTTACTAATAAATTCATTTTTAAATTCATTAAATCTATCTTCTTTAATTGCATCTCTAATATCTTCTGTTAATTTAATTAAAAATCTAATATTATGAATTGATAACAATCTTCCACCATTTGTTTCATTTGATGTTATTAAATGCCTTACATATGCTTTTGTATAATTTTTACAAGTATAGCAATCACATTCATCATCAAGTGGTGTAAAATCTTCTTTAAATCTAGCATTTTTAACATTTACTCTTCCATGACTTGTAAAAAAGTTACCGTGTCTTGCAATTCGCGTTGGAAGCACACAATCAAACATATCTATACCACGCTCTACCCCCTCTAATATATCAATAGGTTCTCCAACGCCCATTAAATATCTTGGTTTATCTTCGGGTAAATACGCTGTAGCATAAGTTATCATATTGTACATTATATCTTTTGGTTCTCCAACAGAAGTACCACCAATTGAATATCCATCAAAATCCATTTTAACAGTTTCAATGGCACTTTCTTTTCTTAAATCTTCAAATTCCCCGCCTTGTACTATACCAAATAGTGATTGATTATCATTTTTATGTACGTCTTTACCACGTTTTGCCCAGCGAAGAGTCCTTCTCATAGATTCTTCAATATATTTTCTAGTAGCAGGATATGGTGCACATTCATCAAAGCTCATAGCTATATCAGAATCTAATTTATTTTGTATTTCAATAGACTTTTCAGGAGTTAGAAGTAGATTTCTCCCATCAATATGACTTTTAAATTTAACTCCTTCTTCAGTAATATCTTTAGGCTTAGCAAGTGAAAATACTTGGAATCCACCTGAATCAGTAAGTGTTGGACCATCATAGTTCATAAATTTGTTTAAACCGCCTGCTTTATTTACTACATCTTCACCTGGTCTAAGCCACAAATGATATGTATTTGAAAGAACTACTGCACTATTACATGCCTTTAACTCTTCTGGCATTAATGTTTTAACGTTTGCAAGCGTTCCAACAGGCATAAACATAGGAGTATCAAATGTTCCATGATTAGTAATTAATTTACCTAATCTTATATTTTTATTACCATTATCATTTTTTATTAATTCATATTTAATCTTTCCCATTATTCCTCCTATTTTATAAACATACAATCACCAAATGAAAAGAATCTGTATTTTTCATCCACGGCGTGTTTATATGCATTTAATATATTATCTTTACCGGCTAATGCACTAACAAGCATTACCAATGTTGATTTTGGTAAATGAAAGTTTGTTAATAAACAATCTATTGCCTTAAATTTATATCCTGGATATATAAATATATTAGTATTGCCACTTTGTTCTTTGAATTTGCCATTAATACATACTGTCTCAAGTACCCTTGTTGATGTAGTTCCAACCGCAATTATTCTATTGCCATTTTTCTTTGTATTATTTAAAATATCTGCGGTTTCCTTGCTTATTGTATAGTATTCTGAGTGCATTTCATGTTTTGTAACATCACTAACACTAACAGGTCTAAATGTGCCAAGTCCAACATGTAAAGTAACGTACACAATATTTACACCCTTTTCTTTTATTTTATTTAATACACTATCAGTAAAGTGAAGACCTGCCGTAGGTGCTGCTGCACTACCAGGATTTTTAGCATAAACAGTTTGGTACCTATCTTTATCATTTAATTTTTCTGTAATATATGGAGGAAGTGGCATTTCTCCTAACCGATCCAATAATTCTAAGAATATACCTTTATACATGAATTTATAATGTCTTATTCCGTCCTCTCCAACAAATACACACTCACATGATAATTCATCTGAAAACTTTATTATTGTTCCTATTTTAACTCTTTTAGCAGGTTTAGTAAGACATTCCCACGTATCATTACCTAAATCCTTTAACATTAATACTTCTATAATGGCACCTGTATCTTCTTTTGTACCTATTATTCTAGCTGGTATAACTTTTGTATCATTTAAAACTAAGCAATCACCCTTGCTTAAATAATTAATAATATCAGTGAACTTTTTATCTTCATATTTACCAGTATTTTTATCTAAAACAAGCATTTTAGATGAATCTCTTTTTGCAAGTGGTGTTTGTGCAATTAAATTTTTAGGAAGTTCATAATCAAATTCATCTGTTTTCATAAAATCACTCCAATATAAAAGTATAATACTTGGATATTATACTTTATTTTTATCTAAATATCAATTCTTATTTAAAACGTCTTTTATTATTTGTATAGTATTTTATCGTATCAAAAATATTATTAAGTTTATCTAATAACAATTGATCACTCATCCATATACTTTTTAATTTATCAAAACATTCTTTTTGGACATTTTTATCAATTGAATATAAAACATTTTCAATCGAATCAAGCAATTCTTTTAATTCTTCTTTATTCATACCAGACGGTTCTATATCAAATGTAAAATATATTTCTGCTTGATCCCTTAATTTTTTTGCAAATGATTTTGGTTCGAAAATTCCTATATTAAACGTATCATTTCTTTCTTCTTTATTTTTTACATATGAATCAATTGTAGAATTTGTAATTTTTTCAAGTAATACTTCTCTATTTTTCAAATATTTTTCTTTAGTATTTACACCACAGTAATAATCTAAATCTTCATTTATTGATAATATAGTCGTAATTAATGTTAGATTATTTTTGCATGTATCTTTTACTTTTTTAAATAACTCTTGATTGATTATTAAATCACAACTGTGATTTAAATACTTAGCATCAACTCCACAACTACTTTTATCATAGATATTAATTGCATAACTAACATCTTCATCACTTAATGAAATAAATCTGTTTTGATAAATATTATATAGGTTAAAAAAGTATAAAATTATTAATGTATCATTTAAAATATCTTCTATTTCATTATTTTCGTTTTTAAAATATGTTTCAATTTTTTTGACAAAAGATTTTACTTGATTAATATCTACATTATTTTTTAATAACAAATTATAGGCTGAATCAAAACCCTTTTTAAAAGTTTCAATATCTTTTTTATTTGGGTGTTCATCATACTCATCACTATACCAATCATCATTATATAAATCATTATAGTTGATACTTATAATATCCTTATATTTTTTTAATATTTCTTCTTTTTCATTTTTTAGATTCAATGAATCTTCAAATTTAATAACATTTGACATTATTTATTCTCCCTGTCTATATTTAGATGTTTATATGCTAAATCAGTTACTACTCGCCCTCTTGGAGTTCTTTTTAAATATCCTATTTGCATTAAATAAGGTTCACACACATCCTCAATTGTAGAAACTTCTTCTCCTATTGCTGCAGCAATAGCATCTATTCCAACTGGGCCACCGTTAAACTTATAAATAATTGTTTTTAATAACTCATAGTCAACTACATCCAAACCATGTTTATCAACCTTTAAAGAATCAAGAGCCATTTTAGTAATGTCAAGAGTAATAGTACCATCTCCCTTAACAAGCGCAAAATCACTTACTCTTTTAAGTAATCTATTTGCAATACGAGGTGTTCTTCTACATCTATTTGCTAATTCTTTAGCAGCATTATCATTAATTTCTAGTTCTAATACCCTTGAAGATCTTTTAATAATTTCAGTTATTTCATCTATTGAATAATAATTCAATTTAGAAACTATACCAAATCTGTCTCTAAGGGGTGCTGATAAATCACCTGCTCTTGTTGTTGCACCAACTAAAGTAAAACGTGGTAAATCAATCCTTAAATTACGATTAGATCCGTCTCCACCAACAATAATATCTAATTTAAAATCTTCCATAGCAGAATATAGTATTTCTTCAACAAACCTTGGTATACGATGTATTTCATCTATAAATAGTACATCACCTTCTTCTAACGAAGATAATAATGCCGCTAAGTCCCCAGACTTTTCAATGGTTGGACCTGATGCTGTTTTTATGTTTGCACCCATCTCATTTGCTATTACGTATGAAAGTGTTGTTTTACCAAGACCAGGTGGACCATATAACAATACATGATCTAATGATTGATTTCTAATTTTAGCTGCTTCCATAAAGACTTTTAAATTATCAATTATATCTTTTTGACCAATATACTCTGAAATTGTTTGTGGTCTAATTGTTGTCTCAAAACCATCCTCTTTTAATTTGTCAGCTGTAATTAATCTATTATCCATCATGTTCCTCCTTTATCATAAAACTTATTTTAATAGTAACTTTAAAGCATCTTTAACTTGCTGTTCTAAAGTTTTATTTACATCAATGCTAGGAAGTATTTTATTAATATCAGTTTGTTTATATCCAAGTGATTTAAGTGTCTCAGTAAGCTCTGTGTAATCAATTTTATTTTCGCCTTCAGCATTAGCTAATTTACCTTTTAAATCAAGAATTATTTGTCTTGCTACTTTATCACCTATTTTTGGAAATTTTTTAAGATAACTAATGTTACCTGCCTCAATTGCAATCAATATTTCATCTTTATCACCAGTAAGCATAGGCAGTGTCATCTTACATCCTAATCCCTTAACACTTATTAATTTTAAAAACAAGTCCTTATCATCGAGTGATTTAAAACCATATAATGTATTTTCGTCTTCCCTAATTTGTTGATATATATAAATAGTATATTCTTTATTAACTTTATATTCATAAGGGTTTGCAACGTATATTAAATAACCTATACCATTATTTTCTATTACTACATAAGATGGCTCAATAATTGTTATAATGCCTTTAATATATGAATACATATTATCGCCTCCGTATCATGTATAATATAATTTTATCACGAACAAACGTTTTTGTAAATTGTATTTATAATTTAATGATTCATTTACAGTTTTATTGTTAAACAAAACTTTAAAAAACCCTCGAAAAAAAGTGAAAATTATTTTTTCACTTTTATAACACCTATAACATTTTCCTTGTACCATTTAATAAATTCATCTGTAGCACTGGTATGATTATCAGATCTATTATTTCTTTCAAAATCATTCATTTCTGCTAAAGTTTTAGTATGATTAATTGGTATAAATACATACCATAAGTTTGATTTTGCAGTAACTCTTTTATCACCTTTTACTTCATAAGATAAATTTCCTTTACTCTCTCCATAAAATTGGTAAAACTCATTTCCATCATAATACGTTAAACAATCTAAAAAATAACAAGATCTATCTTTAACGTTTTTCATATCATCTAATAATTTCTGCATATTACTAGATACACCACTTCTTTTTACAAATGCACCAGGGTAGCCTGGATTATTTGGATAATTATTAATATAAAAACCACTATCTGCAACAAATACAGGTTTGTTTAAAATTTCATATGCTTTTTTTGCTTTAATTTTGGATATATAACTAATATCATTTACATCAGGCTCACTTAAATCACAAGTGAAATAATTAATCGTAAGCCCATTATTTTCAAATTGATTTTTAACCGATAAATATTTACCATAATTACCTGTTACATAAGTAAGGTTTTCCATTACATTTCTCCTTTATATTTATATAGTTTTTTAACAAATGGACAATAATCAAAATTAGATATATCCATATTTTTAGCTTTTGCTAATTGTTTTGTTAATAACATTGATTGATATGTAAAATAATAATCATTTACTATATCATCTTCATATTTTCTATCTATTTTAATTACGTTATCATAATACTTATTAAGTTCATTTAAATATAAATTATCTAGCTCATTTTTTGTATTAAATATAATAATACTATTATTTTTATTAAAGTAATTTAAATTACTTCTACCATGACAATAATCATATTTATCATGAACTACAGGTATTGCTAATCC
>CADBMO010000018.1 GCA_902795755.1 uncultured Erysipelotrichaceae bacterium
AAAAAAACTAATGTTACTCATCAGTTTTTTCTTTTTTATGTTTAAATCTCAATATATTAATTACTTTTTCTTTTAAATAATCAGCTTTACTTTGATTATCTTTTAAGCTTTTTTCATCTACGTATATTGGAAGTCCAGATGCTGCGTTTTCTCTTCCGTTACCACCATTTATGATATTTGCAATTTCAGCAACTCCAAACGTACCTTTTTTTGTACGTATTGAATAATCATAATTGCCATCCTTATTCTTGCCAAATACAAACACAACGTCAAATTTGTATTGCAATAAAATATCTGATGCCTTTGCTATTTCAACCTTTGTATAAGTATCATTGTCGCCCACAACTATACCTATTCTATTTGTAAATGATTCTGCCTTAAAAACTAAATCATATATTTTAGAATCCTCTTTAAAATTCTTCGCAAATAAATCCTCAACTACTTTTTCATCAGCGTACTCTTTTAATTTAACTAAACATTTATGAGTTGATGGAAGTGCACCTTCGGTATCTTTGTGAGTATCCAAATAAATACCTGCAAGAAGTGATGTAAAATAACTTTTATCTATAGGCATTTCATCGATGTCTTTATAATTTGATAATATTATGTCATTTATTAGATAATAAACAATTTCTGCCGCTGACGAAATATTTTCTATTCTTAGTGTCTTAGCGGGTTTACCATTATATTCAATTGGTTCTTTTGGTTCATCATGATGATCAATTACAATAACGTTTTTAAAAATATCATAATCCATTATTGGCGTTCTGGCATCTTCACAAGTGTCTAATATAATTAAAAGATCATTATCAGTAAGTGCTATATCCTTAGGATCATTTAAAATTATATACTTATTTTTTATATATTCAGTAAATAATATTCTTTCATCAGATCTGGACTCCTTAAGATCTTTTTTAGGAATAATAAAATGTGGATACTTATTAAAATATTTACATATTCTTGCCATCCCATACATGGATGATAAAGAATCATAATCAGGATTAATATGTCCACAAATAAAAATATTATTACTTTCAACGATTGCATCAGTTATAGTTTCTTCAAAATCTTTAATTTTCTCAGTTACTTCAATAGCTTGTTTTGCATCTTCACTCATAATATATCTCCCGTAAGATTTATAATACTACAATTTTTTTAAAAGTCAATATTGACTTTATAAAAATAAAAGATTATAATTTATCTTGCGACTAAAAAGGAAGTATGATTAAAGTGAAGAAAAAAATTTTTATATATGGCGTAGGATTTTTAAGTGTTACGACGATTTTAATTATGTCAGGTATTATGGTTAATCAGATTAATAATTATGATGATACAAATGCCATATCATATGTTGATGAAGAAGATGAATATGATTATGATAAACATATTGAAAAATATAAAACATCATATGATGAGGAAATATTTGATGAATCTGAAACAGTAAATATGGATACCATTAAAGCGAGCTACTACATTGCTGGTATAAAAGATGATGATGAAGTTGGTGCAATCATGTTACAAATAACTACCGCTCCAGAAAAATATCCAGATGGTAGCACGACATACTATTATAGAAACGTTTTTGAAGATGACTATAAAGTATACTCATCTACTTATATTTATCAATCAAATGAATTTTTAAATAATACTGGGTATAGAATAACTAACGCAACTGCTCTTGATGAAATCTTGTATAACGATAACAATGTAAAAGAATCATACTCAAAAAAAGAACTATATGAAATACTAGAAAAATATAGAGATAATAAAAAACTTAGCGATGATAATGCAATCGTAAAAGCATATCAACACTAAGTTTTTTTATTTTACTTCTAATAATGATAATGCAACTTTTTCTTTGTCCTTGAAAATTTCTTCAACGTAACAATCAACTATGTCACCAACTTGAACAACATCAGATGGATGCTTTATATAATCTTTTGACATTTTAGATATGTGAACAAGTCCATCATTATGAAGCCCAATATCTATAAATGCACCAAAGTCTACAACGTTTCTAACGGTACCTTGTAACTTCATACCAACTTCTAAATCCTCAATATTTAAAACATCACTTTTAAGTATTGGCCCAGGCACATCGTCTCTTGGATCCCTATTTGGCTTTTTAAGTGATGATACAACATCTTCTAAAGTATAAATATCAGTATTTAGTTTATCCACATAGTCTTTTATATTTACGCTTTCTAACGTATTTATTAAGTTATTTGTACCAATATCATTTAACGTATAACCTAAATCCTCTAATAACTTAATTGTAATATCATAACTTTCTGGGTGAATAGCAGTTTCATCTAGCTTATTATCACCTTCTGTTATTCTTAAAAATCCAATTGCTTGTTCGTATACTTTATCAGATAGAAGCTTTTTCTTTTTAATTTCATCCCTTGAATTTATTCTTCCTTTTTCTTCCCTATACTTAATTATTTTATCAATATTTGGTTTTTTAATACCTGATACATATTTTAATAATGATGGTGATGCCGTATTTACGTTTACACCAACACTATTAACAGCCTTTTCCGTTACGAAATCCAAATTATCTTTTAACTTCTTTTGACTCACGTCATGTTGATATAGTCCTACACCAATTCCTTCAGGTGGTACCTTTACTAATTCAGATAATGGATCTTGTAGTCTTCTTCCAATTGATACCGCACTTCTTTTTTCAACTTCCAAATCTGGAAACTCCTCAATCGCTAACTTAGACGCTGAATAAATAGATGCACCTGCTTCTGATACTATTACATATTTGCATGACAAATTATATTCTTTAATCAAATCTGCGCAAAACCTTTCCGATTCACGTGAAGCTGTACCATTACCAATCGCAATTATATCTACGTTATACTTTTTAATAAGAGCAAGTATAACATTTTTACAATACTTAATTTTATCATCATCTATGTTTTTTAAAAATGGCTTAATAACGGTAGAGTCTAAATACTTACCAGTTTTATCAATTACGGCAATTTTACATCCATTAACAAATCCCGGGTCAAAGGCAAGAACGACTTTTTCTTTCATAGGAGGTGTTAATAAAAGTGCCTCTAAATTAGATGCAAAATTATTTATTGCAGATTCTTCTCCTTTTTCTGATAATTCCGATCTTATTTCTCTTTGAACAGATGGATATATAAGTCTTTTATAACCATCTTCAATTGCTTCTTTTATAAATTTTGCACAAAAACTATCATGATTTTTAATATTTTTTGATTCCAAAAACTCTATTATCTTATCACTATTAATATTTATACTAACGTTTATAACATCTTCTTTTTCCGCCCTATTTATCGCAAGTACCCTATGTGGCTTTACCTTTGAAACTGGTTCACTATATGCATAATACATTTCATATACACCATTTTCATCCTTATCATTTTTCTTCTTTTTAGTTTCTAGTACACCATATTTATACATATTTGTCCTAATGTATTTTCTGTATGCTGCATTATCTGATATCCACTCCGCAATTATATACTTAGCACCTTCTATGGCATCTTCTTTTGTTTTAATGTTTTCATTTAAAAACTTGATAGCCATATCATCAATGTTTCCAGAAGTTGGACAAGACATAATCATTTTAGCAAATGGTTCTAATCCATTTTTAATTGCTTCTGTTGCCTTTGTCTTTTTCTTTTCTTTATATGGTCTATATAAATCTTCTACTTCTACTAATTTATTACATTTTAATATCTTATCCTTTAATTCTTCAGTTAATAACCCTTTTTCATCAATTAACCTAATAACATCTTCTTTTCTCTTAAGCAGGTTTACTTGATACTCATATGCATCTCCAATTACTTTTATTTGTTCTTCGGTTAATCCACCAGTTTTCTCCTTACGATATCTTGCAATAAATGGTATGGTATTACCCTCTTCTAACATCTCAAGCGTTGTTTTAACTTGACTTTCTTTTATATTTAGTTCTATACTTATTTCATTTATAATATTTTCGTTCATATTTCCTCCGCGTACTATATAATTATAACATAAAAAAACTACCTAGATTGATAGTTTTTTCTATTTTTTATATATTTACATACACCCATAAAATTAGCACTTTTTATCTCTGTTTTACCATTTTCTTCGTCAACATATTTATCATATGAAGAAGGATAATAATAGTTACCCCTCATTCTTTTTATACCACCTAATTCTAATACATTTTGTTGCAGTGAATGACCATTTTTTACATCATCTAATAGGATATATGCATTATATTTATTAAATCGTAACAGCATTACATCCTCCATAAGTGTTTTAAACTCATCTTTACCAAGTTTTTCAATAATATTACATTTACATATACTATATTTTTTCATACTACACCTTTTTTCAAAAAATATATTATCATAAAAAAAGAAAAAATCAAAACTTTTTTCTCTTTATAAATATTTTTACTATAAAATATAAGAATATTCCCATTATAATTACATATACCCATATTAAAACATTATTAATTAATCCACTGGTATATCTATTAATAACACCTGGTACACTAGATGGTACATAAGTTGATATAAACTTTCTTACTTCACTAATTGGAATAAAACTTTTTATTATGTTTAATATCCTAAATAATATATCTATCATTCCAAACCCAAATATATATGTTTGAAATCTTCTTGAGTATATAATAACTACCACAAACAATACAATTAATACTATTAAATCTAAATACATATATACCTCCATATTCTATAGAAATAATATCATATTTATTTAAAATACTCAATAATTATATACATTTGTTTACACATATAAAAAAACAGGTTTCCCTGTTTTATGTTTAAATGGTGGGCCGTTAGGGATTCGAACCCTAGACCCACTGATTAAGAGTCAGTTGCTCTACCAACTGAGCTAACGGCCCATTTAAACTGGTGGACGCTATAGGACTCGAACCTATGACCCCTTGCTTGTAAGGCAAGTGCTCTAACCAACTGAGCTAAGCATCCAAATGCAATAATATTTTACTACAAATAAAATCAAATATCAAGAACAAATAAAAAAAATAATGCATAAACATTATTTTTTTATTTTTGTTCTTACTAGATTATGTAACTCTTTATAAAATTTACCCGCATGTGGCGTTATAGAATTCATTTCTACCTCTTGCCTTACTAAATTATCTATTCTTCTTTTTTCTTCGGCTTCTTCATTAAGTATTTTATCAGCATCTTCTTGGTAATATACATATTTAATAT
>CADBMO010000019.1 GCA_902795755.1 uncultured Erysipelotrichaceae bacterium
AACTAATTATAATGCAAAAACTCAAACTTTTTCTACGACTATAAGTGATAGTTTATTAAATTACTATACTATATCAGATAAAGATGGTTTAAATGCGTCGTTGAGCAATGGTAAATTAACAGTTAGTACCGCTGATTTAAAAGGAAAAAGTAAAACAATAACATTACAATATACTTATATTACTAAAAATGGTGTAGATGGTAAAAGTCATAAATTAAGAAATGATGGGCCTATTAAGTATTTGGTAAGTGATAATAAAACTTCGAGTGGTAAAAAACCTCAAGCAATGGCTCGCGGTTCTAAAACGTTGCCTGTATATATAACGTTTACTACTGCTGCTGCTCCTAAATATCAAATTAAACTTACTAAAAAGGATGATTCTAATCCAAAAAAAGCAATGAGTGGAGTTAAATTTTACATATGTTCTACCAATAATATAAAAGCAGGACAAACTTGTAATAATTCAAACAAATTGACAACCATCACCACTGATGCTAATGGTGTCGCAACATATAATGGAATTAGTACAATTGGTCAATATGTTGCACAGGAAGTAGAAGCACCAAAGGGATATGTAATAGATTCTCGAGCAGGAAAGTTTAATGTTATTGATACTAATGTTGCTGGAACTAATTCATTTGCAACTTCAAACATTGAATTTGTAAATAAAAAAATGCATTTAAAAATGTTAAAGAGAACATTAGACACAAATGGTAAAGTTATTGATTTACCTAATGACACATGTCCAAAAACAACTTGTCCTGATGGATCTAAAAACGGCCCTATATTTACTATCAAAAGTGGTGGAAAACAATTATGTGTTACTAAACTATCAGATGGTTTATATAGATTTAAGTCACTAAGTGATTCATGTACTGATGCAGAAAAGTATATTGAAACATGTAAAGGTGCGTTTGATATTGAGTTGATTCCAGCAGGAACATATGAGGTAACAGAAGAAGCCGCTCCATGCGACATGACATTACCTAGTAATAATAAACAAACTGTTGTTGTAAAACCTAATACACCAGTTACAACTGTAACAATGCTTAATGGCGTAACTGGAGTAGTATTCACTAAAGTAACTGAAAATGGCACTAAGTTAGATGGTGGTAAGTTTGCATTACAAAGAAAAAATAATGGTATATACGAAGATATGTTATTAGTACATACTGCTGGTGCAATATATGAATATAATAAAAATGCAACTACAGAAACTGCAAATGCAACTTATTTATTAGATACAACAGAGGGTATAATAAACGTAAAAGGACTACCTAAAGGTGAATATCGTATGGTTGAAAAACAAGCGCCAAAAGGATATGATCCTATTAAAGAAAAAGATTCTACCGCAACCGTTACCATAAGTGACGCAGCGAAAGCTACTGATTATTATCAAATAAAATTAGTAAACCAAAAAACACAAGTAGAAGGAAATTCTGACGAAGCTGAATTTGTGGTTACTATAAAAACAGGTAGAAACGTAATTAATTATCCTATTGTTATAGGTATAGTTGTAGTAGTATTAGTTGCTGCAATAATTATTAGAAAGAAAATAAAGAAATAGCTCATAAATGAGCTGTTTTTTTAATACCATTTATTAGGAGGTAATTATGAAAGAGCCAGACATAGAAAACCATTCTCTTTTAATAAGTGAGAGGGAAAACACTAATATTAGTGGAATAAAAAAAGTACTAAGTTTTGATGATGAGGAATTTTTATTGGATACGGTTTTAGGACCGGTAGAAATTAAGGGATATGGTTTAGAAATAGTAAAGCTAGATACTTATCAAGGTACTATAAGCATAAAGGGAATCATAAATACTGTAGAGTATCTTGAGGATAATAAAAGAAATAGCTCCGGGATTCTTTCAAAACTTTTTAAATGATATTAGGTGAGCAAATTAGATGCTTTAGTTTTTCATTTATATATGGCATGCTTATTTATTCATCATTAGTACTTTTAAAAATAATAAAGATTAAAAAAAAGTATAAAATTATAATTAATTATTTGTTATTTATTTCTCATTCCTTTTTGTTTTTTTACCTATTGTATAAAATTAATAGTGGTATTTTATCATTATATTTATTAATTGCATTATCATTAGGTTTTTTTCTTTGTCATTTGCTTTACAATCCGACAAAAAAATAATTGAAATTGATATATCATAATTATATAATTATGATAGAAGGAGTGGTGGCTATGAGAAGAAAGCTTACGGCAAAACAAAGAACAAAACTTTTCTTTAAGTCTATAGTTTGCATAACAATAATAAGTGTTTGTGCTATCTTATCCATCACTAATATAATAGGTATTGAAGAAAAAACAAAGGAAAAAAAGGAACTTACTCAAAAATTAGAAGATTTAAAAGATGAAGAAAAAATTCTTCATGATGATGTAGAAAAATTGAAAGATCCTGAATATGCTGCAAGATATGCAAGGGAGAAATATTTCTATTCTAAAAATGGTGAAAAAATATTAAAGATAAATTGACAAGGTATTACCTTGTTTTTTTAATATATTATGTTAAAATATGGTTGGAAGTGAAGAAATGGACATTAATAGTATTAATATAGCAAACCTTGCATATATAGGTGATGCTGTTTATGAATTAGAAATTAGAAATTTTTTAATAAAGAAAAATAAAAAAGTAAACGAATTAAAGGAGCTTTCAACATCATATGTAAGTGGTAATGCCCAATCGTTAATACTTGATTATTTAATAGATAATAAATATTTAAGTGAAAATGAAATAGACTTAGTAAAAAGAGCAAGAAATTATAAATCTAAGTCTAAGCCAAAGCATACGTTAATAAAAGACTATAAAAAGGCAACAGCATTAGAATGTTTATTTGGATATTTATATATATATAATGATAAAGATAGGATAGAAAAACTTATAAAAATAATTACTGAATTGAGGTGATATTATGTTAGTTTATGGTAAAAACGTTGCAAAAGAACTCTTAAAATCTAAAAATAAAGTTAAAAAGGTATATATACAAAATGGTTTTAAAGATGAAGACATTTTAAATATGTTATCAACGCATAAAGTAAATGTTGTAGATAAAAAAACGTTAGATAAATTATCAAACGGTACTCATCAAGGAATAGCGCTTGAAATTAATGATTATAATTATTATAAAGAAAGTGATTTGTTTGAAGAATTAACTGATCATTCATTTATTGTAATATTAGATCACCTAGAAGATCCTCATAACTTTGGTGCAATTATAAGGACATGTGAATCTGCAGGAGTTGATTTTATTGTTATTCCAAAAGATAGAAGTGTAAAAGTAAATTCAACGGTTATGAAGGTAAGTGCAGGTACTTTAGATTTAGTAAAAATAGTAGAAGTTGTAAACATTAATAACTTTATCAACAAATTAAAAAAAGCAAACACCTGGATAGTTGGTACAAGACTAGAAGATAGCACAAGTTATACAGATGTTGATTATACTTCAAGTGTTGCTTTAGTAATAGGTAACGAAGGAAAGGGAATTAGCCCATTAGTAGAGAAAAACTGTGATTATTTAGTTAAGATACCTATGATTGGTAAGACAAATAGTTTAAATGCATCTGTAGCAGCTGGAATACTTATATATGAGGTAGTAAGGCAAAGGAGTAATAATGGGTAGAATACGTAAAGAATATGAAACTGATAACGAACTATTATACTTAATATCAGAAAACACTGAAGAAGCAGATGCTGCTATTTTTAAAAAATATGATCAGGTTATAAATTACTATGCTAAGAAGTATTTAAATTTGGTAATTGGAAAGGGAATAGATCAAAGTGATTTGTATCAAGAAGGATTAATTGGTCTTAGTGAGGCAATTAATGCATATAAAGAAAATAAGGATATAAAATTTTCGACTTTTGCTTTTACATGTATTAAAAGAAAAATAATAACTGCAGTAAAGTTAGCTAATAGAAAAAAACATAGTATATTAAATGAGTCATATTCGTTAGATTTTAAATATGACGAAGATTCGCAAAGTACTGAAAACTACATAATGGTTAATACCGGGATCGAAGATTTATTAGTTAGTAATGAAAAAGAAATTTCTTTTAAAAATAGAATAAGTAAAGAACTATCTCCTTTTGAAAAAAAAGTATATGATTTAAAGCTTGATAGTTTTACAAATGATGAAATTGCAAAGATGCTTTCAAAATCATCTAAATCCATTGAAAGTGCACTTGGACGTATAAGGATTAAATTAAGAAAGGTAATACAAGAAATAGATTGACTATGATAAAAAAATGTGCTAATATTTAGGTAGTTAGCACGTATAGGTGTTTTTATTTTGGATTAATAAGGAGAAATTAATATGACAAACAAGAAGAAAATAAAAGGATCTTCTAATTTTATATCATCATTTTTTAATGGTGTTATATCTGAAACTAAGAAGATATCTTGGACATCTAAAAACAACTTAATCAAGTTTTCGGTTGCAACTTTAGTATTTATGGTATTTATATGCTTATTCTTTGTTGCAACAGATGCAATAATAATATTAGTAGAAAAAGTAAAGGGGTTAATAGGATAATATGGAAGAGCAAAAACAATGGTACGTTGTAAATACGTATTCTGGACATGAAGATAAAGTAAAAGAAAAACTTGATATGAGAATTAATTCTATGGATATGCAAGAAAACATATTCAAGGTAATTGTTCCTCAAAGAAAAGAAGTTGAAATAAAAGATGGTAAGAAAAAGGAAAAGATAAAAAAATTATTCCCTGGTTATGTACTAGTTGAGATGATAATGTCAGATGAATCTTGGTATATCGTTCGTAATACACCAGGAGTAACTGGTTTTTTAGGATCATCTGGTAAAGGTGCAAAACCTATTCCTTTATATCCTGATGAAGTAGAAAGAATATTTAAAGAAATTGGATATACTGGTGAAACTGTTGTTGTTGATTATGAACCAGGTGACATGGTTAAAATTACTGATGGTCCATTTAAAATGCTTGCTGGTAAAGTTATAGATGTTGATAAAGATGCAGGAACTGCAAATGTATCAATTGACTTATTTGGACAAGAAACAACGGTAGAATTAGAATTAACTCAATTCACAAAGGAAAACTAAAAAAAGTCTTGCTTTTATCATATATGCTGTGATAAAATGGTCTCGCAGCTATATTTTATATAGATGAAAGAAATAAGTGGAAGGCGCGGATTTAAAACAAAAGCTATTTGACCACTCGCGAAAACGAAAAGGAGGTGTTTTTCGTGGCAAAAGAAGTTGTAAAAATGATTAAACTACAATTGCCAGCAGGTAAAGCAACACCAGCTCCTCCAGTAGGAACAGTGTTAGGACCAGCAGGCGTTAACTCTGGTGAGTTTTGTACTAAGTACAATGATGCAACTAGAGATAAGATGGGAGATATAATTCCAGTTGAAATATCTATTTATGATGATAGAAGTTTTGATTTGAAATTTATGACTCCACCTACTGCATTCTTACTTAAAAAGTATGCAAAAGTAAAAAAAGGATCAAGTACTGGATCAAAAGAAAGTGCTGGATCTATTACTAAGGCTCAGTTAAAAGAAATAGCTGAGATAAAATTACCTGATTTAAACGCATATACCGTAGATGAAGCTATGAAAGTAGTTGAAGGTACTGCTAAGAATATGGGTATAACAATTACTGAATAATAAAAATTAAAAAAACATATAGATTTATCTATGTGGGAGGAAAATCCGCTATATACCACAAGGAGGTAAAAAAATGGGAAAGAAAAGTAAAAAGTATGTTGAAGCTTTAGGAAAACTTGAAAAAGGTAAAGCATACACTTTAGAAGAAGCTTGTAAGCTTGTAAAAGAAACTTCTATTTCTAAGTTTGATGGTAGTATTGAACTAGCTGTTAGATTAAACTTAGACACTAGAAAAAATGACCAACAATTAAGAGGTGCTATAGTTTTACCACATGGAACTGGTAAAAGTAAAAAAGTTTTAGTTTTAGCAAAAGCAGATGCTGCTAAAGCCGCAACTGAAGCTGGAGCTGACTATGTTGGTGACGTTGATATGATTACTAAAATTGAAAAAGAAAATTGGTTTGATTTTGACGTAATTATAGCAACACCAGAAATGATGCCTTTATTAGGCAAATTAGGTAAGGTATTAGGTCCTAAGGGATTAATGCCAAACCCTAAAACAGGAACTGTTACAATGGATACTAAAAAAGCTGTTGAAGACGTTAAAAAAGGACGTGTTGAATACAGAACGGATTCATTTGCTAACGTTCATGCAATAGTTGGTAAAGCATCATTTAAAGAAGAAGATTTAGTAGACAACGTAAAAGCGTTTATGGATGTAATTATTAAATCTAAACCACAAGCTGCTAAAGGTACATATTTGAAAAATGTTTCTTTATCATCAACTATGGGTCCTGGAATCAAAGTTGATTTAACTTCATTTGACAAATAATGTAATTTAGTATATAGTATTTGTTAGTTAACGCAACTGCGTTACATATAAAGTACCAAAGACAGTAGGAGCATTTATGCATAACTATTATTCCTACCGAGGACGATTAATAAAACATGGTTTTAAAGTCTTTGTTTTGGTATGAACAAAGGCTTTTTAATTTAGGTACTTATAAAACTAAGAAAGGAGATGCACGTATGGCAAATAAAGCAATAATTGCAAAAAAAGCAGAAGTTGTTGAAGAAATAACTGATCGTGTTAAGAATGCTAGTGGTGTAGTATTATTTGATTATCGTGGATTAACCGATGCTGAAATAGTACAATTACGTAGAAACTTACGTGAAGCAGATGCATCATATAAAGTATATAAAAACACATTAACAAAAAGAGCTTTTGATAACCTATCTATTAAATTAGATGAGTGTTTAGAAGGCCCATCAGCAATTGCAACTTCATCAGATGCAATTGCACCAATTAAAGTGTTATCTGACTTTGCAAAAGATCATCCAGCTTTAGAGCTAAAAGGTGGTATTGTAGAAGGTAAAGAAACATCTTTAGAAGAATTAAAAGCATTAGCAAATATTCCATCAAGAGATGGCTTACTTACTATGTTTGCAGCAGGCTTAATGGAACATGTTAAGAACGTTGCAATATGCCTTGACTTACATAGTCAAAATTTAGAAGAAGAAAAATAATATAAATTTAAGGGAGGAAAATAAAAATGGCTAAATTAAGTACAAAAGATATTATTGAAGCAATCAAAGAAATGAAAATTCTTGAAGTTAAAGAATTAGTAGATGCAATGAAAGAGGAATTTGGAGTAGATCCAAGTGCTGTAGCAGTAGCAGCAGCACCAGCAGCAGGTGCTAGTGCAGCTGAAGAAAAAACTGACGCAACTGTAGTATTAAAAGATGCAGGAGCAGCTAAGATTCAAGTAATCAAAGTAATTAGAGATATTACTGGATTAGGATTAATGGATGCTAAGAAATTAGCAGACGAAGGTGGAAATGTTAAAGAAAACGCACCTATGGATGAAGCTAATGATATCAAAGCTAAATTAGAAGAAGCTGGAGCAACTGTAGAACTTGCTTAGTTTATAAGTACTTAAGAACTATCTTTTGATAGTTCTTTTTTTATGCTATAATTTTTGTAGGTGATATGTATGAATCATTATTTTACTAACAATGATAAATTAAAGGAAAATATTCAAAAGGTCAATGTAGATATCCACAGCATTAATTATTATTTTTATACCGATAATGGAGTTTTTTCTAAGGGAGAACTAGATTTTGGAACAGAATTACTTCTAAAAACATTTAAATATACTTATCCACAGGATAAAAAAGTTCTAGATATTGGTTGTGGTTGTGGGCCAATTGGAATATATTTATCAAAGCTTGGATTTACTGTTGATATGACTGATGTTAATGAAAAAACAATAAATTTATCTAAAAAAGCATTAAATGAACAAATGTTAAAAGCAAATGTTTTTAAATCAGATGCATATGAAAATATAAATGATAGATATGATTATATAATATCTAATCCACCAATAAGAGTTGGGAAAGAAAAACTTTATGAAATAATAATGGATGCAAAAAAACATTTAAATGAAAATGGTGAAGTATGGCTTGTAGTAAGAAAAAAACAAGGTGCAGATTCACTCGTACGTGATATGAAAGATATATATAAAACTGTTAATGTAATCAATAAGAAAAAGGGTTTTTGTGTTATAAAAGCAGTATAACAATCATAATAGACTTGACTATTATGATTGTTTGTGATAGCATAAGCGCTGATTTGGAGGGCTCTATGAAAAAATATCATTCACCATTAGAAAAAAGAAATCAATATAATAATAGTTATTTGGCGGATACAATAACTCTACTTGCTCTATCTGGTATGTCTGCAACTTCAATTTTAACTGATTTAACGCAAAATATGGATTTTAAACTAGCGGGTATTCCAGGTGTTGCAATCTTATGCTATGGGTTTATGGGCATAACAGGAGGATTTGCAGTATATAATCATGGTAAAGCAAAAAAATCGAATGAGAAGTATATGAAAAATTTAAAAGCAAGGTTAAATATGCTTTCAAAAGAAGAATTAAAAGAATTAGAAAATATGTTGAATAATGAGGAAATTTTTAAGTTAGCTGAAGAAGTGAGAGATAATAATTTAGAAAAATTATTAGTAGAAAGAGAAAAACAAATTAGTAAAATGGAAGCTAGCAATAATACTTATGCAGATTTAAACTCGCGTAGAAGATATCATAAATAACACAAATATGAAAAATATTTGTGTTTTTTTGAATTATTTTAAGAAAATCTATTGACACTACTAGCTTTTTCCTGTAATATTTTAAATTGGTACTGTGTCTTTAATTTTAGACATGTTCTTTAAAAATTTATAGTTTAGGGGTGGATTGAGTGGCTTATAAAGTAAGAAAAATGAACGAATACCGTAAAAGAAGAGATTTCTCTAGGGTTAGTAACTCTTTGGATTTAGGGGGACTTTTAGAAATCCAAACAAAATCGTATAACTGGTTTATACAAGAAGGAATCAAGGAAGTTTTAGAGGAAATAAGCCCAGTAGGTAATTTCTCTGGAAAGTACACCATTGAATTTGGTGAATACTCTTTTGACGAACCAAGATATGGAGTAAAGGAGTGTAAGGAGAAAAAGACTACTTACGCTGCACCTTTAAAGGTTCAAACACGCTTATTTAACAATGAAACAGGGGAAGTTAAGGAACAAGAAATATTCTTAGGTGATATGCCATTAATGACTGATTCTGGATCATTTATTTTCAACGGATCAGAGCGTGTTATTGTATCGCAATTAGTGCGTTCACCAAGTGTATACTATGGTAGAGAAATAGATAAAAACGGTAGAGCTGTTATATCTTCACAAATAATACCTACAAGAGGTACATGGTTAGAGTATAAATTAAATAGTAAAGATGTTGTAGATGTTAGAATAGATCGTAATAGAAAAGTTGTTGTAACTGCATTTTTACGTGCTTTTGGGCTTTCTAGTGATGAAGATATCTTAAAACTATTTGGTGATGATGAATATATCAAAAACACACTAGATAAAGATTCTACTAAGAATACTGATGAGGCTTTAATTGAAATATATGAAAAATTAAAACCAGGAGAGCCTGCTACAATTGATAGTTCAAAGAACCAATTAATTACTAGATTCTTTGATAACTTTAGATATGACTTAGCAAAAGTAGGCCGTTATAAATTTAATAAAAAACTTAATGTTTTAGATCGTTTATTAGGACAAACATTAGCAGAAGATATTAAAGATGGCAGAAAGGTAGTAGCAAAGGCTGGCACTAAAGTAACTAATGATGTATTACAAACATTAAAACCTGTATTTGAAAAAGGTTATGGTGTTATTGATGCGCCTGATGATAAAGAATTGGATGAACATACTAAGGTACAAGTTGTAAGTGTATACTCGCCACTTGATCCAAGTAAGGTTGTTAAAATTATTGGTAACGATCAAACAATTGATGTTAAAACACTTACTATATCTGATATATATGCATCTGTTTCATATTATTTAAACCTTTTACAAAACATTGGTTCAATAGACGAAATAGACCACTTATCAAACAGACGTTTAAGACAAGTTGGTGAGTTGTTGCAAAATCAATTTAGAGTAGGTGTTGCTCGTATGGAAAGAGTTATTCGTGAAAGAATGACTACCATAGATGTTGAAACTGCTACTCCAAAAACATTAATTAATATTAGGCCAATCACGGCTGTTATTAAAGAGTTCTTTGGATCAAGTCCATTATCTCAATTTATGGATCAAATTAATCCATTATCAGAATTAAATAACAAACGTCGTTTATCAGCGTTAGGGCCTGGTGGATTATCAAGGGATAGAGCTGCTATGGAAGTTCGTGACGTTAACGTATCACACTACGGTAGAATTTGTCCTATTGAATCTCCAGAAGGTGCTAACATAGGTTTAATTACATCACTTGCAAATTATGCAAAAATAAATGAATATGGTTTCATTATGACTCCATATCGAAAAGTAAAAGATGGAAAATTATTAGATCAAATAGATTATTTGACAGCTGACGAAGAAAATGGTCACATTATTTCACAAGCTAAGGTTGAAATGGATGGAGATACAATTATTCAAGAACATTGTCCAGCTAGACAAAATGGTGAAAACATACTAGCAAAACCTAGTGAAATAGACTACATTGACGTAGCACCTCAACAAGTTGTATCTGTTACAACAAGTTGTATTCCATTCTTAGACCACGATGATGCACACCGTGCGTTAATGGGTTCAAACATGCAACGTCAAGCATTACCACTTCTAAGATCGGAAGCTCCACTTGTTGCAACTGGAGTTGAGGCACAAGCTGCTAAGGATTCAGGTGTTGCTGTTATCTCAAAAGCAGATGGTGTTGTAGAATATGTAGATGGTAAAAAAATTGTTGTTAAAACTACTAAAGATAAAGATACATACATTCTTAAAAACTTTGAAGGATCTAACGCAGGTACATGTTATCACCAAAGACCAATTGTTAAGATTGGAGATAAGGTTAAACGTGGACAAATAATTGCAGATGGTCCATCAACAGAACATGGTGAAGTTGCACTTGGTAAAAACCTAGTTGTAGCATTTATGACTTATAATGGTTATAACTATGAGGATGCTGTTATTCTAAATGAAAGAATGGTTAAAGATGATGTATTAACTTCACTTTATATAGAAGATTATGAAATACAATGTCGTGATACTAAGTTAGGACCTGAAGAAATCACTCGTGATATTCCAAACGTAAGTGAAGAAGCTCGTCGTAACCTAGACGCAAATGGTATTATAAAAATAGGTACTGAAGTTAAAGAAGGCGATATCTTAGTTGGTAAGGTTACTCCTAAAGGAATGGTTGAATTAACTTCAGAAGAAAAACTATTACATGCAATCTTTGGTGAAAAGACTCGTGAAGTTAGAGATACTAGCTTACGTGTTCCGCATGGTGGCGCTGGTATTGTTCACGATATTAAGATTTATACTAAAAAGGATTCAGATGAATTACCTAGTGGTGTTTCAAAAGAAATTCGTGTATATATAATTCAAAAACGTAAGATTCAAGTTGGTGACAAGATGGCAGGTCGTCATGGTAACAAGGGTGTTATTTCACTTGTTGCACCACAAGAAGATATGCCATATTTACCAGATGGTACGCCAGTTGATATCTTATTAAATCCACTTGGTGTTCCTTCTCGTATGAACCCAGGACAAATCTTAGAAATGCATTTAGGTATGGCTGCTAAGAAACTAGGCGTTTATACATCAACACCAGTATTTGATGGTGCAACTTGGGAAGATATACAAGAAATGATGAAAGAAGCTAAAATGGCACCAGATGGTAAAACTGTTTTATATAATGGTAAAACAGGTGAACCGTTTGATAACAGGGTAGCAGTTGGTGTTATGTACATGATTAAACTTGACCACATGGTAGATGATAAATTGCACGCTCGTGCTACAGGGCCTTATTCATTAGTTACACAACAACCACTTGGTGGTAAAGCACAATTTGGTGGTCAAAGATTTGGTGAAATGGAAGTTTGGGCATTATATGCATATGGTGCTGCAAACGTACTTCAAGAAATGATGACCGTTAAATCTGATGATGTTATTGGACGTGTTAAGGTGTACGAAGCAATCGTTAAAGGTAAGCCAGTTGATCAATCAGGTGTACCAGAAAGCTTTAGAGTACTAATTAAAGAGTTCCAAGCATTAGGATTAAATATTGCAATGATTAATGATCAAGGTAAAGAAGTAAGTGTTAAAACTCTTGAAGAAGAGGAAGATAAAGAATCATCTCCACTTTCTATAGAAGAAATTGATAATGTATCAATGGTACCTAAAAATGAAGAGTTACCAGCAGATACAATTACTAAGGAAGAATCTGAGGAAGAGGAAGAAGACCAAGAAGATCAAGATGATTATGAAGCAGAACTGGAAGATGAATTAGATGAACTGGAAGATGCTTTAATGGAAGGGGATGAAGAATAATGGATGCAAATACTTTTGAAGGAATAAAAATATCTATCGCTTCACCCGAACAAATAAGAGAATGGTCTTATGGAGAAGTAAAAAAACCAGAAACAATAAATTATCGTACTTTAAAACCAGAAAGAGATGGTTTGTATTGTGAAAAAATCTTTGGTCCAACTAAAGATTACGAATGTGCTTGTGGAAAGTACAAAAGATTAAGATATAAAAATGTTACATGTGATAGATGTGGAGTTGAAGTTACAAAGGCTAAGGTTCGTCGTGAACGTATGGGTCATATAGAACTTGCTACTCCGGTATCTCACATATGGTTCTTTAAAGGGGTTCCATCACGTATGGGATTAGTACTTGATATGTCGCCAAGAGACTTAGAAGAAGTTTTATACTTCGTATCATATGTAGTTATTAATCCAGGTGCTGCACCTTTAGAGAAAAAACAAACATTATCTGATAAAGAGTATCGTGCATACTATGAAAAGTATGGTAATACTTTCGAAGTAGGTATGGGTGCAGAAGCAATCTTAAAGTTACTTAAAGAAATTGACGTTAAAGCTGAAATAGAAAAAATAGAAAAAGAATTAGATGGGGCTCAAGAACAAAAAAGGACTCGTTTATTAAAAAGATTAGATATATTAGATTCATTTGATAAATCTGGTAATAAACCAGAGTGGATGATACTAACAGCATTACCTGTGTTACCACCAGATTTAAGACCAATGATTCAATTAGATGGTGGACGTTTTGCAACAAGTGATTTAAATGATTTATATAGACGTGTTATAAACCGTAATAATCGTTTAAAGAAATTACTTGATTTAAACGCACCTTCAATAATTGTTCAAAATGAAAAAAGAATGCTTCAAGAAGCAGTAGATGCTTTATTTGATAATGGAAGACGTGGAAGAAACGTTACTGGTCCATCTAATAGACCACTAAAATCATTATCAAGTATGCTTAAAGGTAAACAAGGTCGTTTCCGTCAAAACTTATTAGGTAAACGTGTTGATTATTCTGGTCGTTCAGTTATCGCTGTAGGTCCTACTCTTAAAATGTATCAATGCGGTATTCCAAAAGAAATGGCTCTTGAATTATTTAAGCCACATGTAATAAACGGATTAGTAGAAAAAGACATTGTTCACAACATAAAATCTGCTAAGAAACTAATTGATAATAGAGATGAAAGAGTATGGGATATAGTTGAGGAAGTTATAGCAGAACATCCTGTAATGCTTAACCGTGCTCCTACACTTCATAGATTAGGTATTCAAGCATTTGAACCTAAGTTAGTAAGTGGTAAGGCTATTAGATTACATCCATTAGTTTGTGCTGGATTCAACGCAGACTTTGATGGTGACCAAATGGCTGTACACGTACCACTTTCTGAATCTGCTCAAGCAGAAGCTAGAATATTAATGTTATCTTCTAATAACATTCTATCTCCAAAAGATGGACGTCCTATTGTTACTCCATCACAAGACATGGTTTTAGGTAATTACTATATTACTATGGAAAAAGCCGGTCTAGAAGGTGAAGGTAGAGTATTTAGAAACGCAAATGAAGCTATAGAAGCTTACGAAAGAAGAGAATTAACGTTACATACGAGAATAGCTCTTCCTACTAAATCATTAAAATATAAAATGTTTACTGATGAACAAAAAGAAATGTATTTAGTTACAACCGTTGGTAAGTTAATCTTTAATGAAGTATTACCAGATGGATTCCAATACATAAATGAACCAACTGATGATAACTTTGAAAACTTAACTCCAATGAAATATTTCTTAAAACGTGGTAGTAACATTCCAGAAGAGATTAAGAAAATGGAACTTGTTAAGCCATTCCCACAAGGAGCTTTAAAAAGTATAATCGCTCAAATATATAAGAGATATAAAACAACAGAAACGTCTATCATGCTAGATAGGTTAAAAGATTTAGGATTTAAGTATTCTACTTTGTCTGGTATTTCTATTTCAATAGCTGATATTGAGAAGAGTGAAGAAAAAGATGAAATAGTTGCTAAATCACAAAAATTAGTTGATACAATTAATAAACAATATCAAAGAGGTTTAATTACCGATAGAGAGCGTTATGAAAAGGTATGTGCCGTATGGAATGAAGCTACTGCAAAAGTTACTAAAGAATTAAAAGCTAAAGTAGAAGCTCCATCAGAAAACCCAATCATGATGATGATTAACTCTAAGGCTCGTGGTAATATATCACAATTTACTCAGTTAGCTGGTATGCGTGGATTACTTGCTAAACCAAATGGTGAAGCCGTTGAAATTCCAGTTACATCTTCATTTATAGATGGATTATCTGTGTCAGAATTCTTCATTTCTACGCATGGTGCTCGTAAGGGTAACGCAGATACCGCTTTAAAAACAGCAGATTCTGGTTACTTAACAAGACGTTTAGTAGATGTTGTACAAGACGTAATTGTTAAAGAAGAAGATTGTGGAACTATTCAAGGTGTTACTGTAAGAGCAATAATGGATGAAAATGCTGGAACAGTTGTAGAACCATTAATCGAACGTATTACTGGAAGATATACAAATAAGAAAGTTATAGATCCAAAAACTGAAAAAGTAATTATTGATAAAAACGAATTAATTACTGAATTCATTGCTGATAAGATAGTTGCAGCAGGTATAGATGAAGTCGAAATAAGAACTGCACTTACTTGTAAGACTGAAAATGGTGTATGTAAACATTGTTATGGTAACAACTTAGCAACTGGTAACGTAGTTGAAATTGGTGAAGCTGTAGGTATTATGGCTGCTCAATCAATTGGTGAACCAGGTACTCAGCTTACAATGCGTACATTCCATACCGGAGGACTTGCATCTGGTGAAGATATTACACAAGGTCTTCCTCGTGTACAAGAATTATTTGAGGCTAGAAATCCTAAAGCTAGGGCAGCTATATCAGAAATCAATGGTAAAGTTACTAAGATTGAAGACGTTAATGGTAAGTATAAAATAACTATTACTAATGACGTTGAATCAAGAGAACATACAACTAATTATGGTGTTAAATTAGTAGTTGAAGAAGGTCAAGAAGTAAAGGCTGGAGATAAACTTAACTTTGGTTCAATTAATCCAAAAGAGTTGCTAGCTGTAACTGATCCGATAACCGCTCAAAACTATATTTTAACAGAAGTTCAAAAAGTTTATAAATCTCAAGGTGTTGACGTTTCAGATAAACATATTGAAATACTTGCAAGACGTATGATTGCACGTATTAAGATAATGGATGGTGGAGATACAGAGTTAGTATCTGGTAAATTAGTATCAATGCATGAGTTTACTACAATCAATAAACAAGCTATTATTGAAGGTAAGAAACCTGCAACAGGTAGACCAATTATGCTTGGTATAACCAAAGCATCATTAGAAACTGATTCATTCTTATCTGCAGCATCATTCCAAGAAACGACAAGAATCTTAACAGATGCTTCTATTAAGGGTAAGGTTGACCACTTAACAGGACTTAAAGAAAATGTTATTATTGGTAAACTTATACCAGCTGGTACTGGTTCAAAGTACTATTCTAAAGTAGATTATAAATTAGAAACAGAGCAAGTAGAAGTAGATGCACTTGATGCACTTGAAGAACAATTAGTTGACTAAGAAAGCTTATAAAGCTTTCTTTTTTATTGACTTAGTATAAAAATATTGTTATTATATTTCGGCGTGGAGGAAAATATGTATACTAGAAAGAAAAAATATAACAAAGATTTAGAAGATAAGCGTTTAATTGAAATATGTGAGATATTAACAAAGTATAATAAAGATGTTTGTTTTGCATTTAAAAAAAGTTATACCTTAAAAGATGATGTATTAAACGAAGTTGTAGATAATGTTCCAATAATAATGGTTGATAAATCAGTAGATGAAATACTAGTACCATCACCTTATACAAAAGTTAATGGCGATAGTATAAGTTATTGGTATGATTTAAAAACTCATTTAGCAAAATTTGTTTATGTACCAATGGTATTTAGAGCAGGTAAAGCCCATGAAAGGCAATATTTATATACGGATAAAGATGAAATTAATAAATTGTTAGAGTCAGAAGAAAAAGAATACAAAAGAACAAAATACAAATAATATAATTTATTAAATAAAACACCATATGATATGGTGTTTTTAAATATTTATGTTACAATATATGTTAAGGTGATTTTATGAATGATGTATATAATTTTTTAGATAGTTTAAATATTAAATCTAATGAAGTATTAGTAGTTGGGGTTTCTTATGGACCTGATTCTATGTTTTTATTAGATTTATTATCTAATTATTTTAAAGATAATAAGATAATTTGTGCACATGTACATCATAATCATAGAAAAGAAAGTGATGAAGAAGCTAAGCGTTTAGAAATGTACTGTAAGGAAAATAAAATTACCTTTGAATATATGAAAATAAAAGAATATAAAAATAACAAGTTTACCGAAGAGGAAGCCAGAAATAAAAGATATGAATTTTTTGATAAATTAATGAATAAATATAATGCTAAATACTTATTTACGGCACATCATGGAGATGATTTGACCGAAACTGTTTTAATGAGAATAGTAAGAGGGTCTAGTATAGGTGGATATAGTGCAATATCTTTAACTAGTAAACGAAATGATTATTGCTTAGTTAGACCATTATTATTCTTATCGAAAGAATTAATTATTAATGGTTGTGAAAAAAAACATATTCCATACGCTGTTGATGCATCTAATTTATCTGATGAACAAACCAGAAACAGATATAGAAATAACTTATTAAAATTTTTAAAGAGAGAAAACGAAAACGTTCATCTAAAATTTTTAAGTTTTTCAAAAAAATTAAGGGAGTATGATGATTATGTTACAAACGTTGCAAAGGGTGTGTATCATACTTGTATATCTAATAATGAAAT
>CADBMO010000020.1 GCA_902795755.1 uncultured Erysipelotrichaceae bacterium
CATTAATAATGATCCATTAACAAGTCTAAGTTTAAAGAATAATAAAAGTCTTAGTAATTTAGTGTTATATAACACAAGTTTATCAAGGCTTGATTTAAGTGATTTAAAAAGTAATAATTATTTAACTATTGATGTTAGAAATAACCCAATTTCAGAAGTGTCTTTTCCTTACGAAAATAATATAAAGAATATTGACTTAAGAGATAATAAATTAACGAATATTAATTTAAATTATTTAAATGATGTTGAGAACTTACAATTAGAAAACAATAATATAAGTAGTATTATAAATACATCATCAGCAAACAAGCTAAAATGGGTATATTTAGATAATAACCAATTAACAAATTTAGATTTGAAGTATAATAATAGCCTTGTTGGGTTAAACGCAAACAATAATAAACTTAATGATTTACAATTACCAAGTTCTATATTAAGACTGAGTGCGTATAATAATAATTTAACTAACTTAAATCTAACTGGATGTTTACAACTTAGTGAAATTGATATATCTAATAATGATTTAACTGAAATTAATACTAGTAAAAATACGGAACTTACAAATATTGGTGCCATTAATAATAACATATCCAAGTTAGATTTAACTAACAATAAAAAATTAGTCTATATTTTGGCAGATAACAATAATATAAGTGAAGTAAAAGGAATAGAAGGATTATCTGATTTAGCTTTAATTCTTATTAATAATAATAAAGTAAAAGAACTTGATTTAACTAATAATAATAGTTTGGTAAATATTGGTGTAGATAAAAATGATTTTGCAGATACATTATACTTTGATAAGAATCAAGAAGAATATTTAAATGGACCTTTATTATTAAACGGAATGACTGCGACGATTGATAACGAAGATATAATTGGTTATGAAAATGATCAGTTCGTTATAAAGGATGTAGGAGAGACAAACGTAAGTTTTTCAGATGATAGGTTTGTTGGACTTGATTATGATAACGTAGTAGATGGTAATCCCAAGGCATATAGATATACGGTAGATTATAAGGTTGTGGTATATGAATTAGCAACCAATGGTAATTGCATTATAGATAAATCAGGAAAACAAATAGATGCTAAAGGATTATCACTTGATAAAATCAAAATTAATATTACGGGTGAAGGATTAACGGGCATTGTTGAAGGTAATAAATACATAATTAAAGATGGCGATAATATTGTAAAAATATATGACATAGTTAATTATAAGGATGCAAAAGATGAGGAAAAAGAAGTTAAAAAAGAAACAAACAAAAAATCATCATTTGACATATCGTCTGCCTCAGGAAAAGTAAAAAACACGATGAGTTCTATATTTGTAATTCAAAGAGCAACTGATAATTATAGTTCTACTAATAATATTACAACTACTAAAAAAGCAGATGATAATGTACAAAACTTTATAACTGGAAATGATAAAATAATAACTATTAACAAAGATGATTCATCTATTATGATTATATTAATAGGAATTCAAGCAGGATTACTTCTTGCAATATCAATATTATTATTTTTAAAAAGAAAAAAGGCAGATTAATGCCTTTTTCTTTATGTTTAATTATTAAAATGTTATAATAATTACAAGGAGATGGTTTTATGTACGTAGACGTATTGATAGAAAACAGAGTTAAATCAAATGATATGACGTTTACGTATCTCGTACCTAATATAATAAAAGAAGACTTAACTGGTAAAAGGGTATTAGTACCATTTGCAAATAGAGAAGTTGAAGCATTTGTAATTAGATACAACAATCAAAAAAGTTTTGATTATGATATAAAAGAAATAATAAGGGTAGTAGATGATGAAACCGTTTTAAATAAAGAGTTATTAGATTTAGGTAAATGGATGAGTGAGAAATACCTATGCTCACTTATATATTGTTATCAAGCCATGTTACCAAAGGCATTAAAAGCAAGTCATAAAACTTTTTTAAATAAAAAAGAGATAACATATATTAAATTAAATAATGATATTAAAGATATAAATATAAAAGGTTCTGCTAGATTAGAAATAATTAATTTATTGAAAGAAAATGATAGTGTTTTAAAATCTAGTATTAAAAGTAAAAGTGCTTTAAAGGCATTAATTGATATGAATGTAGTATTGGAATACAAAAAAGAAGTTTATCGAACTGTTAATGTAGATGAAAATAAAAAAGATATAAAACTAACTACTGATCAATTAAACGCATCTAAACAAATAAAAAATAGTTTTAATACTGATGATATTATTTTATTAAAGGGAGTTACTGGTAGTGGTAAAACAGAAGTATATATTGATGTTGTAAAAGAATGTATAAAGAATAATAAAACCGCAATTATACTTGTTCCAGAAATCAGTTTAACCCCACAAATAACCGCTAGATTTAAAGGAATATTTAAAGATGAAATAGCTATTTTACATTCATCGTTATCTGATGGAGAAAGATATGATGAATTTAGAAAGATTCAAAGAGGTGAAGTAAAGGTTGTAATTGGTGCACGTTCTGCTATTTTTGCACCACTTCAAAATATTGGTGTAATAATAATAGATGAGGAGCATTCTGAAAGCTATAAACAGGAAAATAATCCTAGATATAACACATTAGATATTGCAAGAAAAAGGTCAGAATATCATAAATGTCCAGTATTACTTGGAAGTGCTACACCAAGAATTGAATCTTACGCGAGAGCAAAAAAAGGTTATTATAAGTTAATTGAATTAAATAAAAGAGTAAATGAAAAACCAATGCCAAAGGTTACGATAATAGATATGAAAGGTGAAATAAGAAAGAAAAATAATTTATTTTCATCTTTATTACAGGAAAAAATATTAGATAGATTATTAAAAAAAGAGCAAGTTATGCTTTTATTAAACAGAAGGGGATATTCTAATTATTTATCTTGTATTAATTGTGGATACACATTTAAATGTCCAAACTGTGATATAACTTTAACATATCATAAAACGTCAGATATGCTTAGATGTCATTATTGTGGTTATGGTTGTAAAAGGCGTGATATATGTCCTGAGTGTAAAGAAAAAGGTATTAAAATGATAGGTTCTGGTACTCAAAAAATAGAAGAGGAGATAAAA
>CADBMO010000021.1 GCA_902795755.1 uncultured Erysipelotrichaceae bacterium
AAGTAATGCAAGATTTAATGGGGAACAAATTGAAGATATGAATAAATCAGCCCAAAAAGTTAAAAAAATATTACATGATAGAAGTAAAGGGGGATTTTATCAATGTGTATAGTTAAGGAGGTTTTGAAATATGAGCCCAAATATTATTAAAAATATTGATTTAAGTCATGATGTTAGAAAACAAGAAATTTGTTTTGATGATCTTATTCTTAGTGAAGATAAACTTAAATTTGAAAAAAATTATGGCGAATTTTCCCAAGATATAGATGTACAATCAGTGTATGATGAAGCTAAGATTATTGTGAAATGCCCAAAAGGATTAGTAAAGTCAAAAAAATATAGGAGGTTTTAATATGATAATAAAAGATAAAAACAAACACATAGAAAGACGTGGTGGAGAAACTCAACCACAACATGAGCGTCATATTGGTGGATCAAAAAAAAGAAGTGGTAGAGTGAAAATTGAAGAAACTAGAGCATTTAGAATGACCCCAGATGAATGTTATGACTCATACCAAAAAAGTCAAGAAGAACAACCAATTACTAAAAAAGTTGGAACACCAGAGAAAAATGATGGATTATTAATTTCACAAAACTGTTTATTTAATCTAATTGAATATTTAGAACAAGAGATAGAAAAAGATAAACCAGTTTGGTATGGTGATGGTAATTATCATCAAACTAGTATATATGATGGTGAATTGACGCTTTTAAACAAAATAAAAGAACTTCAAGAAAAAGCATTTGGAATGACACCTGATGAATGTTATGAGTCATACAAAAAAAGCCAAGAAGTACAACCTAAAAAACTAGTAAAAACAAAGAATATTTAGGAAATGTTAGAACATGGAAATAAGAAAAGTAGACAACACTATTTCATTTGATAATGATTTGGAAAAAATATTAATACGTAAATTTGTTGATGATGATATATGTTTTGAGTGTGATAAGGATAATACTTTGTTTGAGATAAATAATTCAAGAGATTACAAAGAAAGACAAGTATATGATGTGTTTAGAACATTAATATTTGAAATAGCTGGTAATTATGCGTTAGATGAGTATAAGGATATTTTACCTATAGATTTTATGGATTTTGATAATAGAATAATTACATGGCATTCGGATGGAGAAAAAGACAATATTTTAAAACTGACATATAGTGATGAAAAAATATTGTTGGAAATAATTAAAGATATACATGCGAAAGATTTTAATCCTAATAGAGTTAGGATTAGAACTGATGGTTCAGATTATAGTCATTATTTTGAACATTTTAATGCATTGTTTGATAGACTAAGTAATCTCACTGAAAACATAAATGAGTTAACAGTAAAAAATATGAATTCTGCATATATAGATAATGATAATTTTTTTAGACAAATGGTTAAAAAAATAGTAAAAACGAAGAAAGATAACAAAGGCAATAAATAGTTTATTTATTGCTTTTTTTATGGTTATGTGCTATAGTATAAGGCATTCAAAGGGGGTATTGAATTATGACAAACAATAAATTATCAATGCACAGATGTTGGTTAGTTCAATCAGGAAGATTTAAGAATAATATTACTGAAATTACAGACAGAAATTCTATAATTGATTTAAACTATATGGGGACTGCTGAATTTGAATGGGGTGCTTTGCAACAATCTACTAAAAGAATGCTAATTAATATGGAGTTTTACGATGTATTTTCTTTTTCACAATATTTTAATAATAAAGGGGAAACATTAATGGTATATGCTCCTAAAATGTTTATTGAACATATATCGGTAATAGTCGAAGATTTAGCAAGTGGTAAATTAAATGGTTATTTAAAAGAATGGTGTAATCTTCCTGATTATTTAAAAGGTATAGAAAGAGGATATGATTTCGCTGATTTTTGGTGGGATATTGAGAATGACTTTTACATTTTCTTTGGAGAAGAAAAGAAAGAGTTGATTTTAGAAGCACAAAGATCTATGAGAGAAAGAAGTATTAATGATGTGGAATCTGGAATTATTAAGAAAGATAAACTTAAAAGATTGATTAAAACAAAGAAAAATAGCAAAAGCAATAATTAGTTTTATTGCTTTTTTATTATGGTAATAGCTATCCTCACCTAATGGGAACCTTAACCGCTATATTAATGCTATTTTTGTAAAA
>CADBMO010000022.1 GCA_902795755.1 uncultured Erysipelotrichaceae bacterium
CTATGACCTCCTATTTGATTATTCCTATCAATCATGGTTGCACCTTCTTCTAAATCTAATGCTTTTAAAATAGCGTTTTTACCATACTTATTTTTAATACCTATCATTGCCTTTTGTATTTTCTTTTCCCCATCTTCATCTTCCTTTTTCTTTTTATTTTTAGCATCAACCAATGCAGAATCAGAAAATATATCAAATTGTTCATATATAAAATTTTCTTTTAGTTTTTCTTCTTTTATTAAACTATTAGCAGAAATCGTTATACGTCTTATAGTTAGAAGTGGATCTACTATTTTATTAAAAAGTTTTATTAACGCTTCAGTAAGCACTTTACAAGATGAGGTTTTATGGTTAATCCTTGCCGTACCATGGGCTGGTTTAGGCATTAATCTCCCATAAAAATCTTTTACTATTTCTCCATCAAAATTACTTTTATTAACGTTTTCTATATCATAACCAACCGTTAAAGTAACGTTATCTGTTACAAAATGTTTATAAACTAAATCAAGCGATAATACATCTATCATTTCCCTTACTATTATTTTAGCTTTTTTATAATTATATGGTTCATGCAGAACTTGAGATGACGATAAAGAATTAATACTAGGTTTATATGATTTAATACTTTTCATAGTACACGGTTCATAACCCCAAGCATGATCTATTAATAACTCCGCGTTAATACCAAATTCTTTGTATAATATTTTTTCGTTTTCTAAAGAACATTTTGCTACATCACCCATGGTATAAATACCATATTTTTTTAATCTTTTTTTATAACCTTTACCTACTCTCCAAAAATCAGTAATTGGTTTATGATTCCATAATAGTTTTCTATATGACATTTCATCTAAGTATGCTATTCTAACCCCATATTTATTTGGTTTTTCATGTTTTGCAACTATGTCCATGGCAACCTTTGCCAAATACATGTTAACACCTATTCCACCAGTTGCGGTAATACCAGTTGTTTTATATACATCAGTTATTATTTTTGTAATTAACATAGGCGCGTCCATATTATAAAATTTTAAGTACTTAGTTAAATCACAAAACACCTCATCAATTGAATATACAAATATATCATCTGGCGATAAATATTTTAAATACACGTTATATATTTTAGTGCTATACTTCATATAAAGTGCCATACGTGGTGTTGCAACTATGTAATCAAGTTTTAAATATTTATTATTTTTTAATTTAACATCATCATATGAACTACCTTTAAAACCATTATTTAAATTTCTTCTATTATTATTTATATTACGAGCTTTTTGAATAACTTCATATAACCTACATCTTCCAGATAATCCGTAACTTTTTAATGATGGACTAACTGCTAAACATATTGTTTTTTCTGTTCGTGCACCGTCTGCAACCACTAAATTAGTTGTTAATGGATCAAGCCCTTTTTCTACGCATTCAACGGATGCATAGAAACTTTTAAGATCAATACATGCATAAACTTTACCCATTTTTCATCACCAAGCATATTATAACACGAACATTTGTACTATTCAATAAAAAGATGATTTTTTAATCATCTTTTCTTAATCTATTTCTCATCGTTATATAATGTCCCCTGGTCATACCACCAATGTTTAAACTAAGTAACTTAGAAAAATCTTCGTCTGGTATACTTGAAATAAAGTTTTCAAACACTTTATTTTCATGGCCAAAGCCACCGTCTTTTTTATCTTTTGGATATAAATCATGAATTGCACTTATAACAAGCCATAACTTATCCTCTCTACTTAATTTGTTTTTCATATTAATATAACCCCCATTCTGCAAACTTTTCAAAACCACCTATTTTTTTGATATAATCTTTAGCAATTGAAACTATTTCATCATATGGCCTGTCATCAACCATTTCATCACCTATCGCACAACTAAGTTCAATAACTTCACCAGTTTCCTGTGCTTTTAAAAACGCATAAATGTTTATTGATACATCCGCTTTAGATAAATCTTTACCGTGAACACCACCACCAGTTACACTTCTTGCCATGTCTGATCCAAGCTTTCTATTTACCGCCCCAGTATCAACTGATAATCCACCGGTCCAATCTCCAAGTGGATTTATTATCGCTCCTTTATACTCTTTTTTTAAGTCACTTGTTTTAGCATTACTTTGACAAATTATTAATTTATCATTATCCAAAATATACTTACCATCATATGGATATTTTTTGTATATATCTCTTGCAATCTTAGATAATTTTTTTTCTTTTTTTGATAATGGTACCCCTTTAAATATTCCGTTATCTCCGCATCTTAATTTATCTTTTTGGTTATTTGATAAATAAATATCTTGTGCAACAACTACTAAATTCAAAGTCATAGAACCTGCTATTCTATTAACTATTTTACTTATTTCATCTTCACTAAATTTTTCACTAGATTCAATTATAATATTACAATTATCATGTCCCAATAATAACTCTACCGCTACTTTAGGATTATCATTTTTTTTGTATGCCAAATCAACAATGGCACCTGCTATTCTATCAGCAACCTTATCAGGATGAGATGGATTTACTTTTTCTATCATATTACTTACCTTCCTTCTTTATTTATTTTTCATACTTTTCTAAACTATGATCTACAACCGGTTTCATCAACAATAACAATATTAAACGTAACATACAATCATCTCCCTTCTAACATCAAACAAAAAACACCTAAGATAACTCTTAAGTGTTTGGTTAAAAGTTATCTTATAGATCTAGCATTACCACCTAATTTAATAGGTTGGTGAG
>CADBMO010000023.1 GCA_902795755.1 uncultured Erysipelotrichaceae bacterium
ACTCAAGAGGCTGAAGAGGCGCCCCTGCTAAGGGTGTAGGCTGGGCAACTGGCGCGAGGGTTCAAATCCCTCTCACTCCGCCATTAAGTAAAGAAAACGTTGAAATATCAACGTTTTTTATTTTTTTGAAACACATTTGAAACACACTTTTTTTAATAAATCATCAATAATCATTTTAACGGAATAATATACTCACCGCTTTGAAACAAACCACACTCAAATTTTATTTTTAAATCACTATTATCAGTATTGGTGTTAGAATATGCTATATAACCTGTTTTTGTTCCACCTGGCGCCAACTCTCCACTAAATGTAGTATAATCACCCCACACGTTATATGTTATTGTATCATTATCTATTATTTCACCATTACTATTGGTTAATTTAAAATCTGATGCATATACGCTTACGTCGTCATCTGATGTGTTAGTGGCTGTAATAATTATGCCAATCCATTCTTGTCCGTCAGGTACTTTATAAAATGAGTCAATGCTTCCTGTTTTAATCTTATACTCATTAATTACAACCTTATATTTATCACAAATTAGTTCGTCACCAATATTTTTTTCTGTTTCTTTTTCGGTTTTATCTTTCTCATTTGATGATATTGCTGCATCAATCATCAAAACAAAACCAAGTATTACAAATACTATAATTGCTACTACTATACCTGAATTTGTTTTTTTCTTTTGTGGTCTTTTACAATTTGGACATACTACGGCATCAATATCTATATCTGTCTTACACCATATACACTTTTTCATCATTGTTCCTCCTGTCTTGATTATATCATAAAATATATTTTCAAACACATTTGAAACACACTTTTTGCCTAAAATGAGTAAAAATGACATAAAATAAGATAAACCATACATAATTAAAACCTATATAAAACAAAGCAAAGTAAAATATGACAAACGCACCGATACCCCCCTCTCACTCCGCCATTAAAAAATAAAAATCCTAAAATTAGGATTTTTTATTTTTTTGGTTTAATTTTTTAATAACTACATTATCTTTTAAATCATTATCTACGTATTCTTTTATCTCACTTAATTCATACATTGGTAAACTGTTATACTCATAAAACACCTGCAATATATATATTAGCGTACCATATTCACTTACTATATTATTAATAAATGATTCAACGTTATTATCCATTTTATTTAAGATTTTTTTATCAAAACTAGTTACGCTTTTATCTCCGTTTAATAATTTATATTTTTCTAGTGCATAAAAGTCTTTACAAATAAACCTCATCAATTCTTTGTAGTTATTATCATCAATTAGTTTTATATCTAATAATTCGTTTGCTAAAACAGATGATGATTTTATTGCAGCTTCTTCTGAATCTATTGCATATTTATACTCATTATTATAAATATTATACAAATCTTTTAACTTATGTTTTCTATAATACTCAATAACATCAAACAAATAATTATTTGTTATACAATCTTTATATGCATTACTGTTAAACATATCATTATAAGTCAGTTTTTTACTCGATAAAGAAACTAAGTGAAAAAACATTGATTTATATATTATGCTTAAAAAATTATAATCGTCTTCAATTAAGTATTGATTAAAATCAGATATAGAACTAAACTCTTTTATAAAATCAGTATTTATTTTACTATCTTCAGTCGGATTAGTAATATGTATATGAAAATTATATGTATAATTATCTAAATATAATACCGGAGTAATTAGATTTAATAATTCATTATCATTTTTTATCATATTTAATTTATCTTTAAATTTTGTTACGCAATCCTCATTTGATAAATTAAGACCTATAAATACTTCACACAAAAAATTTCTAATAAGTTCATTAGGGTTAAAAATATTATACTCACCACGTTCATAAGCATACGCATTTATTTTTTTCTTTTCTTCATCATTTAAAAGTGAATAATTTAAATAATCTCTTATGACAGGTTCTATAGCATATTCATTTGCAGAAGAATAATTAATAAAGCCATCTTTGTCTCTATCTAACTTATCTACAATATCATTTGCGTATTCGTCTACTTCCATTTCATTTTCTATTAAATATTTATTATATATATAATAAACGTCAAGCATATCACTAAAAAAGGACTCATACGCATTATAATCTTCTTCTTCTAAATCAATTAAATAATCTATCATTTCACATATGGTATCTTCAGTTGCTACAAGTTTATCTTTTGTTATTTCAAAGTTTTCTTTATATTTCTTTATTATTATAGATGTTGGAATAATCTTGTTAATATTTTTAACATCTTCCATATAATAACTAGATACCTTACTTATTTTATTTCTTTGTTCAAGTGATTTGTTTAAAAAAGATTTTTTTTGATATTTATGTAGCGATTGAAAAAATCTAACATCGTCACAATACGCATAAAAATCATCAAAACTTAATTTTTCAATAAAGTCATTGATACTAGTACATTTATCTAAATATTTATAATAGGCTTCTGGTTTATTTGTAGTTGCTTTTATAAAATAATTAATCGCATATGAAGTATGGAAAACAATTTCAAAAAATGGTTCTAATTTTTTTTGGTTAGTCAATCTATCATCATATATTTTTTTTAATTCAACCTTTGCTTTTTCTTCACTCATATTAAAAATTTCACATATTTGATTTCTTATTTTATCTATATTATTCATACTACAAAACTCCCTATATATTTATTATAATATATGAGTGATATAAGTCAATCGAATTAGAAAAAAACACTTTAAATAAAGTGTTTTTTTAGTTATTCTTATTTACGTTTCTTAGTTTTCCTTTCATTCCTTTACTACCTTTTGTACCATTAAAGGTTGAAAGAATATTGGATTTAAATATTGTTACCTTTTTCATTTTTTTCTTATATCTTTTAATTGCAATGTTAATCATGTCATCTAATAACTCATCATATTCCTTATTAAGTGGCATCCATAAATAAAATGCTAAACATCCAGGAATTGTATTAAGTTCAGTAACATAATATTTTTTTGCTTTCTTATCATACATATAATCTATTCTAACTACACCAGATGCTCCTAATGCTTTAAATGCTTTTTTAGAAGTTTCTTGTAACTCTTTTGCAAGTTCTTCTGGAATATCAGCAGGAATTATTCTATCTGCAGTTACCATTCCTTTTGATCCACCAGCTAATTTAGTTTTAGCACCTTTTTTTGCACCAGAACCAATGTACTTATCGGTAAATGATAATATTTCATCTTCACCCATTACTTGTTCAATAACAGATGCTTCTTGATAAGATGATGATCCTAAGATACTACAGTTTAATTCAACCATGTTTTCAATCATTTTTTCAACAAGGATTTTTTCATCATACTTAATTGCTTCTTCTATTGCCTCAACAATTTTATCTTCAGTATGTACAACTGTTACACCAATACTGCTTCCTTGTCTTGCAGGTTTAACAACAACAGGGTAACCTACTTTTTTGATTTTCTTTAGTATTGCAGATGGATCCTCTACATAATCACTATCATAAAACCAAGTATATTTTGCAGACCTTATGCCTTCAGCATCAAGTATTTGTTTTTGAAATACTTTATCTTGTCCTACTGTACATCCATAAATATCACTACCAGTATATGGTACACCATAAGTCTCTAATATACCTTGCAAGTTACCATCTTCAACATTATAACCATGTACACATGGAATTACAATATCTACCTCTGCAACTGTTTTTTTAAATAATCCTTTTTTACTTTGTAAAACTAAAATTCCATTATTACCATAACATACTACGTTTTTACAATAACGTTTTAATAAATCTTCATCTTTGTATACATCCATCTCTTTAAGTGCTGCACCAGTATACAATTCATTTTCTTTTGATAAATACATTGGAATAACATCATATTTTTCTTTATTTAAAAATCCCATTGCTTGTACTGCTGTAATAACACTTACTTCATGTTCAGTTGCTTTACCACCATATAAAACACCTACTCTAATTTTCATAATATCAACTCCTATTCATTATAAATATCTGGTAAGTCATTTTCTATTAAACAATATGTTTCTTTATTATTTGATAATTTTTTAACAATACCAAATGCTTCATTAGTATTTTTTGCAATATATATTTTTTTATTATCAAAACCAACTTCATCCAATCCGTCTTTTATTGGTTTAGTAATTTTTTGTCCTACTAATATGACTACGTCACAATTATCTTTCATATAGGTTCCAAAGGCTTTATTAAGTTCATAAGATTTATCTCCCAATTCCACCATACCAGGAGTCATTACTATTCTTTGCCCAGGCATATCTCCTAATACTTCAAGCGCCATTTTAGAACCAACTGGATTAGAATTATAAGAATCATCTATGTAAGTAAGGTTGACCCCGGCAGGTCTTAATTCTAATCTATGTTCTACAGGTTTTACGTTTAAAACGGCTTTTTTCATTTGATCAATTGTTAAACCAAACTCTTTAGATAATGCAAGTGCTGCAAGAATGTTATATATGCTATGCGCTCCTAAAAGTCTTGTTTTAAATGGATGCTTTTGCTTATCACCTTTAAATAAAACATCAAAAGTGGTTCCTTCATTAGTTCTTTTAATATTAACTGCTCTAACATCAGCATCATTTTTTATACCTATCCATATAATTTTACAATCATTTTTCAAATCATAATTAACTTGTAACTCATCGTCTGCATTTAAAACACCAATTCCATCAGATGGTAAGCTTTCAATTAATTCAAATTTACCTTTTTGAATGTTTTCTTGATTACCAAAAATCTCAATATGTGCCGTACCTATCTTTGTCAAAATACCATACTTAGGTTTTACTAAGTCACATAATTCTTTAATTTCACCACGTTTATATGCACCCATTTCCGCTATCATAATATCATCAAATTTATCAAGATGATTATTTACCGTTATGATAAGACCATATGGTGTATTAAAGTTTTTTGGTGATGGTAATGCATTATACTTAACATTTAATATATCAGAAAGTATGTTCTTACTACTAGTCTTACCATAACTACCAGTAATACCTATCACTTTTAAGTTAGTCATACTTCTTAGTTTGTTAACAGCCTTTCTTTTGTATGATAAATATACCATTTTCTCGGCCGGCTTATTAATAATAATACTTATCATAATAACAAAGTTTAATAATAAATCATATGTTACTAATAACAAATATAATAAGTTAACATTATTTCTTAAGAAGTATAGTCCAAATCCAAATAATGCTAATAAAACTATGTTTGTAAATATTAATCTCTTTACTCTAGCTGTTACTTTTAAACCAATCTTTTTTTCTTTTGATTTATTATCTTTAATTCTTAATAATAAAATAATTAACGTAACTATTATAAAATAAATATTAATAATTATCTTTACATCTATTTTTAACACAACTAGTATTATAAATGTAACTAATACAATTAATAAACACTTAAATGGTGCATCAAAGTTTTTATAATCCTTAAACGTCCATTTTAAAAACCTATGATCATCATTGTATAAGTTTTGTTGTGCCATATGAAGCAACCTTTTCATATCATAGATGTATAACATTAAAAACACTACTAAACTTACATATAGCATGTAACCACTTCCCTACTTTATAAAATTTTTTATTATGCTTATTGTTTGATTAATTCTTTCTAAATATGCATAGTGGGTACAACCTTCATATAGTATTAAACCACAATCTGGAATTAATCTTTCATATTCTTTTGTGTCCTCTTCAGGTACTTCACTATCTAAATTACCATATATTAATATAACTGGGGCTTTTATTTTTACTGCATCATCACTTAAGTCTTCATTAACCGTATTAACAAGAACTTTTTTCATCATTGGACTTGCAGCTTTATAATCTCTAGAACCTATATGATTTTTAGCCCAACCTTCTAATTTATTAATCCCTGGTACTTTTTTTAAACTTTTTAATACTTTTGTTTTTAATCCTTTTTTATCATGGCCACGAAGTGCAGGAGATAAAAGTATTACTTTTTCTACATCATACATTGAAGCATATTTAACTGATACTCTTCCGCCAAATGAATGTCCAACTAATATAGTTTTTTTTACTTTTAATTTTTTTAATAATTCATGAACTAAATTAACATAGTCAATAACAAACATTTCTTCCTTTGGTTCTTCACTTAGCCCAAAGCCTGGAAAATCTACGGCGATTATCCTATAATCTTTTTTAAATGGTTCTCCTAACATTTGCATCATTTCAATGTTTTGACCCCATCCATGTAATAGAACTATTGCAATACCTTTTGGATTTCCATAATCTATATAGTTAATATTAATTCCATTTATATTCAATATAATCACCTATTTCTATTATGAGTTAATTCAATATATATATTATATCATTTTTTAAGACAAAATAAAACAAAATAAGCATACTTTACTTATTTTGTTATTTTCTTCTTCCTAAAAAATACTTTGCCATATCAGTTATATCTTCTTGCTTTTCATTTTCTACATAATAACAATTATAACTATCATTAGTAATAACTTCTTTTATCTCTGCCTCATTTTTTAATTTTAATATAAAAGTAAACACATTATTATCATGATCAACTCTGGTATCAAAGTCGCTATACAAATCATCTAGGTATGCCCAGTAATCAAGGTTAGTATATTGATCATGATTTGCAACCAACTCTTCATAAGATAGATTTCTTGTTTTAATATCGTGCATAAAATGTCTTAGTGAATATCTATTATCTACTTTAACGTAAGTTTGAACTGCAAAAATAATTGCTTGGCTTAATACTACCGAACCGGCGGTTACCTTTATAATTTTTGTCGCAGTAGTATCACTCATTTCCATCATATATTGCATCGCCTGTGAACCAACTAAACCTATTGTAAGTGATTTTGCGAGCTTGCCGTTATACTTCTTTTTTGCAGTTGCATCATAACATAATTTATACAGTGTTTTATGATTGATTTTTCTTTTTTTTATCACGATATCACTTCCCAATTGCATAATATATTAACACAACAAAAAAAGAAATTCAATAGAATTTCTAATCTTGCATTGCTCTCATTAAATCAAACTTAATTGTTGGGTCTTCTACTTCTTCAAAATTTATTTCATTACCCTCTATTTTAACTTCAACAAATTCTGTATCTAGCATATCAGATACATTAGATATTAACGCATAGTGTTTCTTTTCGATGGTAGCAACATCTACCACTACGTATTTATTACCATCTTCCATTTCTATTTCTTTGTCTAGTAGTTCTTCCATTTTAAATACCCCTTCCCTTAGACATAATTATTTGTGTTTTTTCTAAATCTGGCATATATGATTTATCTATTTTACTCATTACGACATCATAATAACCAGTAGACTTTAAATTATTAATAAATGTTTCATCCTTTTTTAATTCACCAACTAACGCATTTGGTTTAATGTTTAATATTAATGAATAAACTATAACAGCAATCGGTATATATAAAGGTAATCTTAAATACATATTAATTGCACATTTTGCTTTATACATTCCATTTGTTTTATTGTTTTCTATTTCGTTTAACATTCTATCATATTTTATAAATGCTTTTAACATTTCAATAAACTTCTTCTTACTATTATTTGAGTTAAGACTTTTTGCACCAACAACCCTTTTCTTTTTATCGTTATTGTTATCATTTATTTTAGATAGATATGTTTTAATTAATTCTTTACCCTCATCATCATAAGTCGTAATAGTTTTCTTTGTTTTAGTATAATTAGTTCTAGTTGCAACGCCTTCAACACTATATTTAACTTTGTCATTTATACCTAGTTTAATACCTTCATAATAATTAATATATTCAAAATCATTAGGTGATATTTTTATGACTTCTTCAGATATAATATGTTTCTTTAAATCATTAACTAATTCACGCTCTAAAGCTTTTAAGCTTGATTTTGTACTTTTCTTACTACGAGCCATATACACCCTCCTATTTTAATACTATATATAGTATAACATAAAAAGTCATAATAAAAAACAAAAAACGACTAAAAAGTCGTTTTTACATTACTTACAATAATAGTTACTATTTTGTAAATTTTTCTTTATCTCTTTATAAGTTGTATTCTTATCATAACTCAACCCAATAAAGTTTAATGCACTAGAATTAATTTCATTATAACTAAATGAATATTTAATATTTTTCTTGGTTTCATTAAAATGTATTATTTCACTATATATAGAAATACTTTCTTTAACACTTTCAAGGTTTTCAACACCACTAACGTCTATTTTACCTTGCACAAATACTGGTTTATTACCTTTAAATATTACCTCCATATCATTTGATAAAGACTTACATTTTAAAACTCTTTCAGTATTGCATCTTATTAATAGCGTAGCTACTATTGCTGAAATTATAATTATTACAATTAGTGCACATATTAATAACCTTTTTTGTTTTCTTTTCATACTTACCTCCTTTCTACTCAGCTATCTTTATATATAATTCATCATTTTCAATAAACCAATATGGATTACCAGATGATGCTGTAAATACAAAACCTAACTCTTCATATTTACTCTGTGTCAAATCACTTTCAAGTATATCTAAACCTATATTAGAATTTTGATTTGTTCCAGTAACAATACTTCCATTTACTAATACTTTATCTGCTACTGCTAACACTACTTTAGTTCCACTTGATGTACCATATATCCTATTAGTGTTTGTAGATCCAATTACATTTCCTGATAAGTATACTCCCTTAGATGCATTTCCTCTTCCGGCTATTCCACCTACGTAATTTACACCAGTTGCATCACCGGATACTATAACTTGATTCATGGTATTTCCATAGCCTGCAAGAACGCCAACATATTGGTTACCATTTGCTTTTGAATTAGTAATCTTAATATTTGTCATAGTGTTTGAATAATTACCAACGAGACCGCCTACATAGTTATTACCAAACACATCCATATTATTAAGCATAAGATTTTTTATTGGACCTGAAGCATTACCAAATAGTCCTGCATAACTTACATTACTATTTTCGTATTTCAAATTACTTATCGTATGCCCATTTCCATCAAATGTTCCTGAAAATGCATTTGCATTTGTTCCTATGAAATAATGATGTACTCCTTCTAAATCTATATCAGAATCTAATCTATATACCATATTTAATTTTTGTGTTGCCATCTTTAATTCTGTAGCATTATTTATTAAATATGGATTACTTGCCTTACCTGCATTTGTAGTTGTTCCATCTAATGTA
>CADBMO010000024.1 GCA_902795755.1 uncultured Erysipelotrichaceae bacterium
ATAAACTAAAAACTACACCAATTAAATATCGATGTAGTCATAGTTAAGAACTTTTTATTTTGTGTATAAATTTATCAAACCAGTTCTAATACCTATTTTTTTATTGTGCCTGCCGGTAATTCATATATATTTTTTGTGTTTTTAGGAGCAATAATGATTTTCCATGGTTTAACAGATTTATATGTTTTTATTATTTCATCATTTTTATCGGTTGCAATAACATCAATTTTATTTAACATAAAAAATGTGTGTATAGATCTACAATTATTAAATAGTAAGCCATATTTTATATTTCTTTTAAACATAAACCCAAGTAATCTTTTAAAAAAATTATCTGCTTTTTTTATATTAACGTCTTCAAATTTAAGCATATTATCACCATAAATATATTAACATAGATTTAATGCATTGACAAATTATAAAAAAAAATATAAACTAATAGTATAGATATAAATAGAGGGTGAGAATATGAAATTAAATAACAAAGGTCAAGCATTAATTGAATATGTTTTAATAATTACGTTGGTTGTGGTTGTTGCAATAAGTGCAATTAAAATATTTGGTGGATATTTAAAAGATTCTATTACTAAGACTTCATGTGAACTTGTTGGACAAACATATCAAGCTGGTGACAAAGCCGGAGATGGTCAATGTAAATAAGCCTTTATAGGGCTTTTTTTGTATATAAGGAGGGTTTATATGAATATAATTAAAACAAGCTCCAGAGGGGCTTTAGTCGTATTATCAGGACCATCTGGTTCTGGTAAAGATACTGTAATAGAAAGATTAAAAGAGTATAATGATAATTTTTGGATATCGGTATCTGCAACATCTAGACAGCCAAGACCTGGTGAAGAAGATGGTATTAGTTATTATTTTAAAACAGAAGATGAATTTAAAAAAATGATTGATAATGATGAATTGTTAGAATATAACTATTATAATGGTAATTATTATGGTACCCCTAAGGGAAAAATAGAAAAATTTTTAAAGGAAGGTACAAACGTTATTTTAGTAATAGATGTTAATGGTGCGTTATCTATTAAGAAAAAACTACCAGAAGCTGTATTTATTTTTTTAATTCCACCTTCTATGAAGGATTTAATTATTAGGTTGAAAAAACGTGGTACTGAATCTAGTGATAAAATACTATCTAGGTTTAAAGAAGCATATAAGGAAATAAATGAAGTTAATAAATATAATTATGTTGTAATTAACGATGAAATTGATACTGCTGCAAGAAAAGTAAACGCAATTATAGAAGCAGAAAAATGTAGTGTAGAAAGAATAGAAGAATTATATTTAAATAATCCAGAAGAAGAAATGCATGAATTATTGATAGATGACAAAGAATTTGTTAATGATGATATAAAAATTTAATTTTCATTTAATAAAAGTAAGTTAATATTTAAATGTAATTAGGAAAGTAAGTGGTTTCCTAATTATTATACTTAAATAATACTTACTCCTTTATACCACTTAATAAAAAAGCTTAAGATTAACTTAAGCTTTTATATTTTTCATTTACTTCTGTATATCTAGTTATAATTTTTTCTTTACCTTCTTTTGGTATTGTTACATATCCATGTATTGTAATAATCATATATTTTATAATAGATAAAATGCTTTTTGTAACTAATAATTCATCTTTATTGTAAGTATTAATCATTTTTTCAATATTATCTAGTGTGTAATTGATTACGTGAATTTTTTCGCTAGCTGCAACTCTTGATTTACCAATTTCTCCTATATGATAATACATAGATAACAACCCATCTCTTACTTTTGCTTCATTAAACATAATATCACTTCCGAAGGTATTATAGTATAATAACTTTATATTATCAAGACATTTTTTTCTTTATATTATCTAATCCACCTTTTTCTATTCTTGATACTTGAGCTTGTGATATACCAATTTCTTCTGCTATCTCCATTTGAGTTTTACCAATTAGATATCTATCTATTATGATTTTTCTTTCTTTTTCTTTAAGTTTTTTTATAGCATCTTTTAATAATATATTATCATTCCAGGTAGATGCTTTATTTTTTTTAGATTCAATTTGATCTTCTAGATAAATGGTATCACCACCATCATTATATATAGGTTCTGATATACTTATAGGATCTTTTACCGCATCTTTTGCAACAATGATATCTATTATATTAACGCATAATTTATTAGCAACATCATCGTCACTTAATTCATTACCATGTTCTATAAAATATTCTTCTTTCATTTTAAATATTTTATATGCAAGATCTTTTATACTTCTAGATACTCTAATATTGTTGTTATCTCTAATATATCTACGTATTTCACCTAATATAAGTGGTACTGCGTAAGTAGAAAATTTAACGTTATGTGATAAATCAAAATTATCAATAGCTTTTATTAAACCAACGCATCCTATTTGAAATAGATCATCTAAATTATCTGCTTTATTTTGATAATGTTTTAGTATTGATAAAACAAGTTTTAAGTTTCCTTTAACTAGTTCATTTCTAGCTAATTTATTTCCTTTTTTTAGTTCTTTGAATAACGAAATCATTTCACTATGGGTTAATACTTTTATATCTGTTGTAGATAAACCTGATATTTCAACTTTATATTTTGCCATTTAAATCACCTAATAAGATAATGGTATTAATAGGAAATATTATACATATATTTTAATGGTGAATTATATGAGACTTTCAGATTTGCAGTCAAAGGAAGTAATATCAATAAAAGATGGTAGTCAACTAGGAAATATTATTGATGCGGATGTTTCAGAAGATGGTATGGTTTTAAAAATTATTACTTATAATAAAAAAGGTGGTATTTTTAGTATTAAAAATAGAGAAGAAGCTACCATAAAATGGGATCAAATAAAAAAAATAGGAGAAGATGTAATTTTGGTAGATGAGAATTCTTAAAAGTATGATATACTTATCTTAGAAAGGAAGTGTAGTTATGTATAGGAATTATTATCAACTTAATGATATTGATTTTTCTAGTATTACAACTAATAGTATGTTTACATTTTTTATGATAGCTTTATTAGTAATTTTTATAATTTGGCTTATCGTTACAATTATAAAAATTGTAGCACTTGCAAAAATTTTTAAAAAGGCAGGAAGACCAGCATGGACAGCAATAATACCTTTTTATAGTGATTATGTGTTATTAGAATTAACTGGATATAATTGGTATTATATATTTGCATATTTAGCAGCTTTTATATCTGTGCCATTATCATTTACACCTTTTATAGGATCATTTTTATCGTATGCAATTGGTTTAATAGCATTTCTTGTAAATTTTGCTATAAAAATAAAGTTTGCAAAATCATTTAAGCAATCAGCAGGATTTGCAATTGGATTAGTATTTATACCAGTTGTATTCTTACCAATTATGGCGTTTAAAAATGATATTAAGTACGTTGGTAAGTCAGTTAATGGTGATATAGATTTCAATGATTTATTTTAAAAATAAGCCTGTTAAAGGCTTTTTTAAAAGGAGAGTAATATGAAGGATAAAAGATATTTATTAAGGATTTCTGGTGTTGCATCTTTTGCATATATACTGGGAAATATTGTATATAATTTATTAAATGAACGAATAAATGATGCTTTTTATTCTGAAATGTTTTTATTGATAATAGCACTTTGTTTTTCTTTATATTTTATAAACATTTCATTTAAAAGCATTAATAAAGTAAAAGGTAGTGTTCCTTTAATAATAATATCAAGCATATATTTATTATTCTTTTCATTTATACCAGGAATACTTGGATTTGTTTTTGTCAGAAGTCTAAAAGAGAAGAAAAAAACCAAACTTCCTATTATTAGTGAAGATAAAGTAGGTATTAATAGTATTTTGTTTTCTATATTATCAATATTAATATTTTCATTTATTACGTTTGTTATGCCTAGATTAAAAATACATAACTTTATTTCTTCAATTATATTGTATGCTATAATATTTGTATTTATAATATTATTAAATATTAAAAACTATATAAAAGATGGAAGAGTTTTTTTAAAAAATTTTAAAAAATATTTACCATTTATTATAAAGAGATATTTTATAATGTTTGCAACTTATTTGTTAGTTGGAGTTGTAGTATCATTATTAAATAATGGGGCACAAGCGTCAAATCAAGAAAGCTTAAATTCTATGTTTAAAACAATGCCTATATTTGTTGCACTTTTATCTTGTATATATGCTCCAATTATAGAAGAAAGCATATTTAGACTTGATATTCATAATTTAATTAAAAACAAATATGTTTTTATAATATTAAGTGGCTTTCTTTTTGGAATTGCTCATGTAGTTAATAGTTATACATCAACAAGTGACTTATTATATGCATTAGTTTATGGTACAATGGGAATAAATTTAGCGAAGGCATATTATGATTCAAATAATATATTTGTTAGTATTTCAATGCATTTCATTCAAAATACTGTTGCAATAATTATAATGTTATTTACGATTTTATAGGGGGATGTGTATGAAAAGAAAAATATTAATAATATCAATTATTTCTTTATTATTAGATCAAATAGTAAAATATATCGTACATATCAACAAAGTAAATATTATAATTATTAAAAATTTATGTTCTATTACATATACACAAAATAATGGAGTAGCATTTTCAATGTTATCTGGTAGTAGAATTCCTATAATTATATTATCAATTGTTCTAATCATTATTTTGCTAATAATACTTAAAAAAGAGTACTTATCTAATAATAAAGATTTTCTTATTTTGGATGTTGGTTACGGAATATTACTTGGTGGTATTTTTGGTAACTTAATTGATAGAGTATTTAGAAAAGTAGTAATTGATTATATATCATTAAAAATATTTGGTTATTATTTTCCAGTGTTTAATATAGCAGATTTATTAATAACTGTTGGAATAATAATTATTATTTTTAAAAATCCTAAAGATGATAAACTTAAGAATAAAAATTCTTAAGTTTTTAATTATTATGGTATAATTATATTTAGTGAAAGAAGGTAATATCATGAAATATGTAATTGAAGAAGACTTGAAAGTTAGACTTGACAAATACTTAATTGATAAACTTGATTTATCTAGAAGCAAAGTTCAAGAAATGATAAAACAAGATTTAGTAGTAGTAAATGGTAAAAGTGTTAAAAATAGCTATTTATTAAGAGAAAATGATGTTATTGAAGTGTTAGGTGAGCTAACTTATGAAACTGATATATTACCTGAAAAAATGGATTTAGATATAATTTATGAAGATGATGATGTAATTGTTATAAATAAACCATCTGGCGTTGTTGTGCACCCATCATTTGGTCATTATAAAAATACTTTAGTAAATGGTCTTTTGCATCATACGAAGAATTTAAGCAAAGAAAATGGTGAAGAAAGGCCTGGTATTGTTCATCGAATTGATAAGGATACCTCTGGTTTATTAATTGTTGCTAAAAATGATAAGGCCCATATATTTTTACAAGAACAATTAAAAGATAAGACTCTATCTAGAAAGTATTTAGCACTAGTACAAGGTAGAATTAATCATGATACTGGAACCATTGATGCTCCAATAGGTAGGGATCCTAAGGACCGAAAAAAAATGTGCGTTACAGATATAAATTCAAAGGAAGCTATTACTTATTTTAAGGTGCTTGAAAGATATAAAGATGCATCATTAATTGAATGTGTTTTAAAAACAGGAAGAACTCATCAAATTAGGGTTCATATGAATTATATTAAACACCCAATTATTAATGACCCTGTGTATGGTAACAAAAACAACGCAACTTCTTTTGGACAAATGTTACATGCAAAAGAAATTTCTTTTATTCATCCTAAAACAAAAGAAAAAATGACATTTACTTGTGATGCGCCAAAAGAATTTTACGAAATTTTAGAAACATATAAAACTAAATAGGAGGTATTATGGATATTAATAAAAATGATTTAACTACCATGAAGTTGTTACATTATTTTATTACTGAAAGAAACTATAATCCTGTTGTTGTTCATGGTATTCAAAATGAAATTTGGCTTGAAAACATGGATGAAGACTTTAGAATAGTTAGAATAGTAATGAATTATATACATAATGACGAACAATTAGATTTTGATTATTTCAAAGTTAAAAAAATGGCTAATCAAATAAGACGTAAAACTTTTACTATAAAAATGAAAGTCTTAAGTTTTTATTTAGATTTAAATGAAGATATCAATCTAGTTGACACAAAAAATCACGTTGGTATAAAAGTTAAGAATGATAACAGTATTAAGCGTAATAAAAAATTAAAAGAAATCTTTCCAGATCTTAGTCAAAAATTTGTGTTTAATGAAAAGGGTATGGAATTATATGAAAAAATAAACGTTGATATTCTTAAAAAGAATATGGATGATACAAAAAAAATAAATGATTTATTTTCAATAAAAAAACCAATCGTTACGTATGTATTAATTGGTATCATGGTATTTTTATTTATACTTATGTACCTTATCGGTAATGGATCACAAGATACTACAACGTTGTATGTCTTTGGTGGTTTGGTTAAAAATAAAGAGTTTTATAGAGTATTTAGTAGTATATTTTTACATATAGGTTTTATGCACATACTTATGAATGCTTGGTCACTTAAAATAATAGGTGAACAAAATGAAAACTTTTATGGTCATGTAAAAATGCTTATTATATTTTTATATAGTGGAGTTATAGGTAACCTTTTATCATTATTACTTATGAATAATAACACAATATCAGCAGGTGCATCAGGCTCTATATTTGGACTTATGGGTTCTTTGTTATATTTTTCACTTAATCAAAGGTCCTACATGTCAGAAGCACTTAAAAGAAATATTATTCCGGTAATAGTAATTAATCTAATATTTACTTTTTCTATCCCATCAATAAATATGTATGCACACATTGGTGGATTAATTGGTGGAATGCTTATTTCTAGTGCACTTGGTATTAAATATAAAACATCTAAAATAGAAAAGATTAATGGTACAATATGTTCATTAATATTACTTTTTTCATTAATATATTTAATCTATATTAGATAATTAAAAAAAGACTGATATAAATCAGTCTTTTAATATTTTTTCAGTATTTTTAAAATTAAGTTTTGCTATTTTCTTTAATATATCTTTGCCTTGTTTTTTAACTAACTCTTTACCAAATTCATCAACTTTAGTTCCTGCACCCTTAGGAACCGCCATATTAATAGCCCTTGATATTTTTTGCATTTCTTTTATAAAAATATATCTACTTATTAAAGAGCCACATGCAACTGATAAGCATTTATCTTCTGCTTTTGTTGTAAAGTCTATTTTTCTATATACATTATTTTCATCTTTTAGATAATCAAAATAATTCTTTGGATAACAAAATTGGTCAATAACAACTTTATCATAGTTATAGTTATCTTTTTTTAAAAGTGATAATATAGCTTTATTATGTAGTTTAGCCTTTATTTTATTCATGTTTGTATCATTATTATTGTATTCTTCATTCGTATATATAACACTTTCATATGGTATTCGTTTGATTATTTCTGGAACAACTTTAAGTATTTTTTCATCCGTTAGTTTTTTAGAATCTCTTACTCCTAAATCTTCTAAAAACATAATATCATCAGTTGTTACAAAAGATGCTGTAACAACTATTGGGCCAAAATAATCACCTGTTCCAACCTCATCAGAACCAATAGAATTAATATGGTAGTATTTTTTTCTTTCTTCTGCTAATTCGAACTCATCTTTTTTCTTTTTTTCTTTCTTTTTTGATTCTTCGGGAAGCTTACCGTTATTTAAAAATGCTTCTTGTTCCTTCCACATATTTGCATCTATATCTGCAGATACTCCTTGAAACACAACTTTACCAGATTGATATAAAGTAACTACAGTACCGGCCTCATCAGCTTGAAATATTGCATAATCTGGTGTTTTAGGTCTTTTTTTATCAGCATAGTATTCAATCATCTTTTCCTTAGTATTATCACTTATTTTATAAGATATGACCATATTATCACTTCCTTATTAACATTTTATCATAATTTTATTTTATTTAAAACAAAGTATACATAAAATGTAAACAATAAACTTTACTATATATTTAAAATAATATATAATATAATTAGAATAGTAGGGGTGAAGGAAATGACTTTTATCGATGTAATTATTATTATAATACTTTTAATTGGACTAATAATAGGATGGAATGGTGGCTTTTTTAAAACTGCAATTGATATTTTTTCATTATTTGTATCAATGGTAATAGCAGGATTACTTAAAGGACCTTTAGGTAATTTATTTGTATCATTTATGCCATTTATTAACATGAAGGGCTTATATTCACTTAATATTATAATGTATCAATTAGTTGCGTATTTTATTATTTTACTTTTAGTACTTGGAATATATCAAGGTATTATGAAAAAAACTAAGCTAGATGATAAAATATCCGATAAATCATTAACCGCTCAATTACCTTCTAAAATAGTTGGGGCAGTATTAGGAATTGCATTATCTATATTTTTTACATATAACTTTTTATTAGTAGTAAAATTCCCATCTTTTGATGGATCATGGGTTAGAGATTCATATTTCACTAATAGAATACTTGAAAATAGTTTTTTGTTATCTGATATAAATAAAAAGTTATATGATGCATCTGATAATGCGGCAATAATAATGGATGAATATAAGAAAATGGATAAAAAGTATGTTGATACTAGAATTATAGACTTATTTATAGAAATTGATTTTATATCATATGAAAAAGTAGATGATTTAAGATCAAAGGGTTCCTTACCAGAATATTATGTAGAAGAAGAGTCTAATGATAATGTAGAAATTGATGATATAGAAAATGGAGATGATCTAAATGAATAAAAAAGGATTTACAATGGTAGAAATATTAGCAGTTATAGTTTTACTTGGAGTATTAAGTATTTTTACTGTTACTGCATTAGTTTCAATATCAAATAAACAAAAACAACAAAATTATGAAAACGCTATAAATGGTTTATTAGCAGGTGCTAGAAGCTATTTTGCTGACAATCTTAACACTAACACAGTTACTGTTAATGATTTAATAACCAATAACTTAGGTTATGCTGATTTGGATGACAAATCAAAAAATGTTATTGGGCTAAATACAGATATTAATAAAGTAACTTGTAGTGATACATCATTTAAAACAAAAATTATAATAGAGGTACCTAAAAAAATATCAGAACCGAATGGTGATAAAGTAACATATAATGATTGTGGTTGCGCAGAGCAGGGCGCTGGTAATGGAGATAAATTGTGTACAAATTAAAAAAGATGTTAAACATCTTTTTTTATTATGTATTTATCTAATTCATTTGGATAATTATCTTTTTCACATATAAATTCATATGTTATGTTATCATTATATTCTTTATATGTGATGTTATAATCTTTTAATATATAGTTTACATTGTTTGTATTATCATAAGAAAACTCAATTTTTACTTTTATTTCTTCTTTTTCTTCAATTATATCTGTTTTTTTAAGTGTTTCGCTTGCCGAGTTAGAATATGCTCTAAGTAATCCACCAGCGCCTAGTTTAATACCACCAAAATACCTTGTAACAATTATTAATATATGATTAAGTTCATTTGATTCAATAACGTTTAATATAGGCATACCTGCAGTACCAGATGGTTCACCATCGTCATTAAATCTTTTAACATTATCAATAACGTATGCATAACAATTATGAGTTGCATCTTTATACTTTTCTTTAATATCATTTATTATAGATTTACATTCTATTATATCTTTTACTTTAAACGCGTTTGTAATAAACTTAGATTTGTTTATTATTAGTTCATTATTAGTGTTATTTTTTATTGTATTCATAACAATCACCAAAATTATTATAAATGATTATTTATTTTTTATCAAATATATTATATAATTGTATTAAGAAATATGGTGATAGTATGATAAATATTAAAACGGATTCTAGAAAAGTAGAAAAAGGAGATATCTTTGTAGCACTTCGTGGTATAGTAGGCGATGGTCATGATTTTATACCTATGGCTATAGAAAAAGGTGCATCAAAAATAATTGCAGAAGAAGGAGAATATTCTATTCCTTATGAAATAGTAAAGGATACAAGAGAATATTTAAATAATTATTTAAAAGAAAACTACAATAAATATTTAGAAGATATGCATATTATTGGTTTTACCGGTACTAATGGTAAAACAACATCAGCATATTTAGTTTATGATGCTTTAAAAAAACTAGATAAAAAATGTTGTTATATTGGTACAATTGGATACTATAGAGATAAAAAGGTATCTAACCTTCCAAATACTACACCAGAGGTAACTGAAATATATGATATGTTAATTAATGCGTATGATGAAGGATATAGATATGCTGTTATAGAAGCATCATCAGAAGGCCTTCTTCATAGAAGATTAGAAAACGTACCTTTTGAATATGCGGTATTTACTAATTTAACGCAAGATCATTTAAATATTCATGGTACTATGGAAAATTATGCAAAATGTAAATTAAAACTATTTAACCAGCTAAGAACTGGTGGTAAAGCTATCATTAACTATGATGATCCAAATAAAGATTTGTTTGTACTTGATTATAATCAAAATATTTTTTATGGCTTTACAGGTGGTAACTATAAAGTAACTGATTATCAAATGAGTATATTAGGAACTAGTTTTACTGTTTTATCTGATGGTGTTAAACAAGATATTAGAATACCTTTAATAGGCAAATATAATATATATAATGCACTTTCTTCAATAATTATATTATATGAATTAGGTTTTAATTATTCTGATATAAATAGTGTTATTAAAGAAGTTGCTGCCCCACCTGGTAGAATGGATATGGTTGAGTATCAAAACAACCGTATAATAGTAGATTATGCTCATACACCAGATGCTATACAAAACGTTATATCAACGGTAAAAGAAGTGTGTGATGGTCATATTTATTGTGTTTTTGGATGCACAGGAGATAGGGATAGAACAAAAAGACCAATCATGATGAAACTTGTAACTGATTCATGTGATATGGCAATTGTAACTGAAGATGATATTCATAACGAAGATCCTAATCAAATAGTTGATGATATGTTAAAGGATAATAAAAACACTAATTATGTTGTTGAATTAGATAGAAAAAAAGCTATTATTAAAGGTATTAAAATGCTTAAAACTAATGATGTTTTATTGATACTTGGTAAAGGTCATGAAGAAGTTCAAATTGTAAAAGATAATAAAAAGATACCATTTAATGATAAAAAAACGGTATTAGAATATTTGGAAAGTAATAAGGTAATTAGAATAGAGAAGATAGACGATTAGGATAATTGTCTGTCTTTTTATACATAAAAGGAGGTAAACATGTATAAAAGAGTATTAATTAAGCTTAGTGGTGAAGCCTTAGCAGGTAAGAAAAAGATGGGGGTATGTTATGATACGGTACTTGATATTTGTAAAAAAATAAAAGAAGTACATGATTTGGGAGTTGAAATTGGAATAGTAGTTGGAGGTGGTAATTTTTGGAGAGGAAGGCAAAACGAAGAATTTGATAGAGCAACCGCTGATTATATAGGTATGCTTGCAACTACAATGAATGCACTTACATTAAACGATGCTTTTCGTCAATTAGGAGTAGAGTCTAGGGTGCAAACCGCAATTGAAATGAGACAAGTTGCAGAATTCTATATTAAGGGTAGGGCACATAAGCATTTAAATAAAAAAAGAATTGTTATATTTGGATGTGGTACAGGTTCTCCATTTTTCTCAACTGATACAGCATCTAGTTTAAAAGCTGCTGAAATAGGTGCAGATGCATTAATTAAAGCTACCAACGTAGATGGAGTATATGATAAAGACCCAAATAAATATGATGATGCTGTTAAGTATGATGAGATATCTTATTTAGAAGTATTAAATAAAAAACTTAAAGTAATGGATTTAACCGCAATTACTCTTTGTATGGATAATGATATACCAATCCTTGTACTAAATATTAATAACGATCATGATCTAATAGATTCTTTTAAGGGTAAAAAAGTAGGTACAATTGTAAAATAAAAGACATTAATTTGCTTTTTTTTACTATACTAAGTATAATATCTTTAGGTGATTTTTATGGATAAGATTAAACAAAAATTAAGTTTATTACCATCAACTCCTGGTTGTTACTTAATGAAAAACGTGGATGATAAAATTATATATGTTGGAAAAGCTAAAAACTTAAAAAGAAGAGTATCTTCATATTTTAATAAAACCCAAACTGGTAAGACAAAGGTGCTTGTTGAAAACATTGCGGATTTTGAATATATTACAGTATCTACCGAAGTGGAATCATTATTATTAGAAATAAACTTAATAAAAAAGTATTCACCTAAATATAACATATTATTAAAAGATAATAAATCATATCCATATATAGAAATAACTAATGATACTTATCCTAGATTAATAATTTCAAGGCCAAGAAAAATTAAAAGTCATAAAGGTAAATTATTTGGACCATATCCTAATGCATATGCAGCTCGTAAAACTGTTGAATTATTAAATAGGTTATATCCTTTTAGGAAATGCGCTACAATGCCTAAAAAAACTTGTTTATATTATGATATTGGTCAGTGTCTTGGATACTGTGAAAAAAGCATTGATAAAGAAATTGTTAATAAAATGATTAAGGAAGTAACTTCATTTTTACATGGTAATTATGATGAAGTAAGAAAAAAAATTATTAGTTTAATGCTAGAGGCATCTAATAATTTAAACTTTGAAAAAGCAATTGAATATAAAGAAATGATTGAATATATTGATACTGTTTTAGAAAAACAAAAAATTGATATTACAGATAGAGTAAATAGAGACGTTATAAATTATTATATTAAAAATGATTATATATCATTTCAAGTATTACATATTATAGACGGAAGAATTAATAAAAGAGATGGTGAGGTTTTTCCTATATATGATGATGTTAATGATATATTATCATCCTTTGTAATAAGTTTTTATGATAAAAATGAATTACCAAAAGAAATATTAGTTTCAAGTGATTTTGATACAAATTTGCTGTCAAATGCACTTAATGTAAAAGTTTTAGTACCTATTAAAGGTGCAAAGAAAAAAGTACTTAATATGGCATATGATAACGCTAAAGCTGTATTAGATGATAAATTTGAACTCTTACAAAGAGATGAACAAAGAACATTTGGTGCTAATGAAGAACTAGGTAAAATATTAGGTATTAATGATTTAAAAAGAATAGAAACATTTGATAATGCCCATCTTTTTGGTACGTTTACTGTATCTGGTATGGTTGTATTTACAAATGGTAGACCAGATAAAAAAGAGTATCGTAAATATAAAATAACTAGTAATTCTAAAGATGATTATCATACTATGCAAGAAGTAATATATAGAAGATATTATAGGGTACTTCATGATAAATTAGAAAAGCCTGATTTAATAATAGTTGATGGGGGAATAATACAAATAAATGCTGCTAAAGAAATATTGGACAGTTTATATTTAGATATTCCTGTTGTAGGGTTAAAGAAAAATGATAAACATACTACAACTGCACTTATATATAATAATGAAGAATATGAAATAGATAAAACATCCGATGTATTTCATTTGTTAACTAGAATTCAAGATGAGGTACACAGATATACAATAACATATCACAAAGATATTAGGAGTAAAGGAGCACTTTCAAGTAAACTTGATGTAATTCCTGGTATAGGAAAAGAAAGAAAGAAAAAACTCTTAAAAAAATATAAAACAATTACTAAATTAAAAGAACTAAGTATTGAAGAATTAAAAGAAGATTTGCCAGATGATATTGCAACTAATTTATTTGAGTATTTACATGATAAAAATAGCTAAAAGCTATTTTTTTGTTTACGTAAACATTAAAATATTATTATCAAAGTATAAAGGTACTATGATATAATATTTTTAGACAGTAAAGGAGAGTAAAAATGGGAGTATTAAAAAACGATGTTGGTAGACCATCAAATAAAACTATTAAAACAAGAAGGTTATTAACGCTATTAGTAATTGTATTAGCATTTGCAGCTGGCTTTTTTATCAGCTACATATTAGCAACAAAATTTGATAATAATATAGTTAAAACTAAAACTAATAAAAGTAAAAATAAAGAAAAAATTGTAAATAAAGAAATTAGTGCTGACGAAGCAAAGAAAATAATGGAAGATAGATTTATATATTATGGATTTATTGATAGTGCAGAAGTAGTTAATTCAAATAATTATAAAACTTTTGTTGCAATTAATCATACTAAAAAAAGTGAAAGTACATATAAATGTAATGATTTATTTGACTCGTTATATAAAAGTGATTATTTAAACGAAGAAGATTGGATAATGAAAATTAAAGATGATGAGTATGAATATATATGTACTGATAATACTGAATACACATATAACTATAAAAGTGTAAATAATAAATACCATGATTTATTCTATAATAGTAAAAATGAAAATGCTTTAAAAGGTTACGTTGGTCAAGGTTTTCCATCATATTATGTATATTCTAAAAACAAAGATGTATATGCTTTAGTAGATACTGGTGGGCATTTAGGTATTAAATCTATATTTGGAATTAAAAAAGCAGAAATCAAAAATAATGAATTAATAATTGATTATGCAGCGGTTTACGGAGAGTTTGAAGATGGTGAATTTGTTGGAAAGCAAGAAAGTGGTAAAGATATCCGCATTCCTGCTGATAGTGATTTAAGTGAAGCTTTTGATAAATATAAAGATGAAATAGATGCTACAATAAGATTAAGATTTAAGATAGTAAATGGAAAGTATATGTTTGATAAAGCAGAAGATATATAA
>CADBMO010000025.1 GCA_902795755.1 uncultured Erysipelotrichaceae bacterium
TTAAGAAAACTAGTTTCCTTCATTAATATATCCTCCTTTCTATTAATTTCTTAATAGAAAGCATACTAACCTATTTATGGTTCCTCATTATTATTGTTCTACACACTATTTATAAAACCTTCGAAAAAAAATAAGTCTTTATGACTTATTTTTGTTTTATAGCTTTAAACATCTTCTTCCATAAACCTGTCTCTGAATAGTTTAGTATTCCAACCTTATACATTCTAAGACCATAAGTTATTAAAAGATAATCTAATAATGCTAATATTAGTATTGCAATTATCATGGTTATAGAACCTATTTGGCCAGATAGAAATAAGCTTGGAGAAAGCGATATAGATATAAGTGGTATCACACTCATAACCTTCATAAAACTTGCCCCAGGAAACATTGTGGAAAGTATTATTAAATAGTACCCTATTATACTTATTACCATTAATGGTGTTTGTAATTGTTGGAAGTTTTCCATGTTTGTTGTAACTGATGCAAATATACCTGCTAGTAATGAATATGCTAAAAAGCTTAGTATAACAAGAATAATAATTAGTGGTATCATATAGCTTAATTTATCAATTACTCCACTACTTTTTATTGCATCAATATAAGATGATACATCAACTTCACTAGATATTGATTCAAATGTATTACTTACGGCAGTTAGTTTTCTTATTATTAAACCAATACCAGCGTAAACAAATAGTAGTGCACCTTGCATTAATACAAATAAATTACTTGCAAGTATTTTAGAAAAAAAGTGTGTTTTAACAGGTACGTTACCTATTATAATTTCCATACCACGAGTAGATTTTTCTTCGTTTATTTCTGCCCCTATCATTTGTACTAAAAACACCATAAGCATAAAACATGGTAACACCAATACTAATGACATGGTAGATAAAATTGTTTTAGAATCTTCTTCGTCCTTATTCTTATCTTTATTAATAAATGTACGTTTAACCTCTACTTTGCTAGATAATTTATTTAAATCTTCACTACTTAGATTCAAATCATTAATCGCTATTTGTGATTTAACACTATCTAGTGATGTAACAACTGATTGGTATATGATCATATCTATGTATGAATCTGTAATAAACTCTGCATTTATTATGTTTTTCTCATCTTTGTTTACTACTAGTAATATGTTTTTTGTATCCTTTAATTTTTTCTTTTCATTTTTAATACTAGATGCTTTTTTAACCTCTATTTTTTGATTTAATGATTCCCCTGTTTTTTCAATTATGGTTTTATACGTATCATAATAACCGGAATTATCTACTATACTTACTTTTGTAGCTTCATTAAAATCTCCTCCAAAGTAAGTAACTATACTATCTATATTTATTAGTGCTGCAATTATTATTGCAACTATTATATTACCAATTATAAAACCTTTACTTTTTATCTTTTTTAAAAAACTATACTTAACTAAAAACTTAAATTTATTTTCCATATGCTTCACCTACTTTTGATATAAATATTTGTTCTAAACTTGGTTCAGCGATTTCATATTTTTCTATATTATCTTGCTTTTTTACATAGTTAAATACATCTTTAGCATACGATTTATCATCTATAACAACCATTATATCGTTAGCACGTTTTTGAACCGTTAAAACACCTTTAATTTTCTTTAAATCACTTATTTTAACATTACCTTTAATTATTATATTTTTCTTTTTATATTCCTCTTTAATATCTTTTAGATATCCTGATATTACTGCTTTACCCTTTACTAAAATAACTAGTTTCTCACAAAACAGTTCAACATGATCCATTCTGTGTGATGAAAAAATTATAGAAGTACCTTTTTCTTTTAACTCAAGTATAACACTTTTAAATAATTCAATGTTAATTGGATCAAGTCCAGAAAATGGTTCATCTAATATTAATAGTTTTGGCTCGTTTATAATAGCGGATATAAACTGTACTTTTTGTTGATTACCTTTAGATAAGGTATTAATTTTTCTATCTAAGTACTCTTCTATTTCAAACCTCTTTAGTAGTTTGTTTAATCTCTTTAAAATAGTATCTTTATCAAGTGATTTTAACGCACCATAAAAAAGCATTTGTTCTTTTACTGTCATCTTGGTCATTAAACTTCTTTCCTCTGTTAAAAATCCTATTTTATCAGTCATATCATAATCTATTTTTTTACCATTGAATTTAATGGTACCACCATTTGGTTCAATTAGATTCATAATCATTCTAAAAGTAGTTGTTTTTCCTGCCCCATTAACTCCTAAAAGTCCAAATATTTCTCCTTTATTAACAGAAAATGATAAGTTATCAACCGCTTTTAAATCATCATAGTATTTACTAACATCTTTAACCTCTAACATATTATTTCTCCTTTTTATCTAAAACAAGCTTTGTATATGTATCAAAATGAAGCTTATTAATTGTTTCAATAAATTCTTCATAATTTGATTTATTAATAATATCATAATACTTATCTAAAAGATCATATTCAATTCCAAAAGTTCTAATATAGCTTACACACATTTCAAGAGACTCAAACTTCCTAACAAAAGATGCAATTAATAATTTTTTATATAACTCAAACATCTTCTTTAAGTTTGATCTATCTTTTAATTTTTCTTCTACCTTTTTTCTTAATAATTCTTCATCGTCAGAATCTGCAACAAAGAAAACTAAATATGTGGTATTTTCGTTATCATACCTTTGCATAAATGAATCAAAATATGATTTAACTATTCCATCTTTTATAAGATTTTCTTCAAAGTCTGAAGTTTCTCCAAAAAGTATTCTAAAAAAACAATTTAAGTATGATGAAAACTTATACTTTTCTTCATCAGTTTTTAAATCAAAATTCATTTTATATGCAAATCCTACTTTTTTACTTACCACGTTGTGGGTTTTCTTATCTTCTTTTACTTCTACCTCATCTGGTTCTTTAAAAGTCTTTTGCTTTATTGCTTGAGTACTTTTATAAGCTTTTTTAGATTGATTATTTTTAATTATATTTATTGTATGGTTTACATCAATATCCCCTGCAATTACTAAATACATGTTAGAAGGATGGTAAAAAGTATTGTAGCATTCATATAAGTCCTCTTTTGTTATTTTACCTACCTCTTGTTTTGTTCCACCCACATCATATTTATACTGACTTTTAAGAAGTGCATTTTCTACTATTTTTTTGTATAAATACCCATCCGGATCATCATCTCTCATATCTATTTCTTGATTTATGATTCCTTTTTCTTTTTCTACGTTCTCATCAGTAAAATATGGACTTTGTACAAAATCTATTAATCTTATAAGACAACTATCAAAGTTATCAACGGTATTAAAATAATAATATGTTTTATTGTAACTGGTGGCAGCATTTACATATGCACCATCTTTTTCAAACCCTTCAAATATACTTTCATCAGTGTTTGATTCAAATAACTTATGTTCTAAAAAGTGTGCTATACCAAGTGGAACTTTCCTATACTCTTTTTTTCCATGTGGTACAAATACGTTATTTATTGATCCATACTTTGTTTGAAAATAAGCATATTTTTTTTGAAAACCAGGTTTTTTATATATGTATATAGTAAGACCATTATCTAACACTTCTTTATATATTGTCTCATCTATTTTAGGAAGTATAATTTTTTCCATTATTTATCCCCCCTTACAAAGAAGTAAGCATCCTTAAGTATTTTATTATGCACTGCTTCTACTTCTTTTATTGTCACTTTTTGAAACTTTTTCATTTTTTCTTCTATATCATCTTCGTTCATTATATCAATATAATAATAAGTAGATAAAAGCTTAATATATCCATCACTTAATCTTTTAAATGTTGTATCTATTTCTTTTTTTGCAATATCTAACTCTTTCTTAGTTATTTTTTTCATACTTTTTTGTATATCCATCATCAAATTTAAAGTTTTATCTTTATTTTCTTTTTGGATACCAGCATAAATATACATTATACCGTATACTTTTTTATAAGATGAATAAGCATAATATGCTAAAGAGTTTTTCTCCCTTATTTGATCAAAACATCTAGAGGTGGAACCCCCACCCAATATATTTGAATATATTGGCATTACGTACACTCTTTCATAATCAGTTAAATCTTTACACTTAAAACCAACGGATAATACCGATGCTGAGGTATTTAGTTTGCATTCATCACTAACCATTTTTTTCTTAAAATCATTATTAACAATTATCTCTTCGTCATAATCTTTATTCATTTTTATATGCTTAGTAATTTCTTTTGCAACACTTTCATAATCAAAGTCTCCAACCAAATACAAAGAAACTTCACTATCATTAATCATATCTTTATATTCATCATATATACTTTTTGTACTTTGTTTTTTTAACACGTCTAAATCCGCTTCAAATGCATATGGTTTATCTTTTCCCATAAGTTGATTTAGTTTATAAAAACAATATGCATCTGGATCTTCTTTTCTTCTTTTTATACCTTCTTCTGCCTTTTTATAGCATAAGTCAAAAGTCTTTTTATCAAATTCATCATTATTAACGTTTGGGTTAAATACTATTTCACAAAAAGTATTTATTGCACTATCAGTTACTTTGTCATCTATAAATCGTTCATTTATAAAACTAAACGTAAAACTACTAGTAATATAATTACCATCTTGATACACTGATGCATAATACGTTGCATCATAGTTTTCTAGACAGTTTAAGTTTAATTTTTGATTTGTATTATATCGTTTACAATTATCTATCATAATATCTCTAAGCAACATTCTTTTAGTTACTTTTTCTTTATTAATAAGAGATCTAAAATGTAATCTTCCAGCGATTGATTTGAATTTATCGGTTTTGATATAAGTTACTTTTACACCATTTATTACCTTTTTAATTACGTCCATAAAAAACCTCCTTAGTTAGTATGTGCATTACAATTCAATTATAACACATGTATTGACTATTTGATGTTTTTGTTATAGTATAGTGGGCATTATTAAGGGTGGATTATGAAAAAATATAGGTGGAACAAAAAGGAAATTAAATCTAAAATAAAAGAACTTAAAACTAAAGATTTATACGAAAATCCAAATTTACAAAATGATTTAGACGTATTAAAAGACATGCTTAAAATAACTCGAGGGATAAAACCGTGTGTTGATTTAACCAAGTTTAAAATGATGCTATATAATAACCAAACGATAATTGATATATTAAAAGATGACTTTGATACGTATATTACTGATTATCAAAATGATGTAATAGTTAATTCAATAGAAGACGTGTGTTATTCTAACTATGAAGATATTTATAAGGTATCACTTGATATACCTTTATCATTAGAAATGCAACAAGAATTAATATATAAATACTTTAGTGATGGAAAACTATATAGATCACATAAAGATATATTTAATACTAATCAAAAAATACTACATCTTACTAAACTAAAAGATGTTAATGAAACTGAATCTTTAACTCATAAAGATTATATATGTGTATGTAATAAAGAAACAGCAAATGACTTTAAAACTTTATGTCATGAACTTGGACACTATGATGAAAGATTAATAACAGATAACAGACTTCTTAACGCAAGATTTGATAACAATTTATTTAAATATGAAAATTTTATTGAAATATATAGTATATTTTATGAACTTATTTCTATAGATATATTAGAAAAAGAAAAATTAATTACACCTCATGATGGTGTTATGCTACACTTACATTCGTTTTTAAATAAAACAATAGATGGTAAATTTTATAACTTTGCAAAATACTGTACCGATAATAATGAAATACCTAGTGAAGATAATTTTTATATTAGAAAAGAGTTTATGTATCCAAGTAGTGTATCAATATATTATTATCCGTTTTTAATATCATGCATTTTATATATGGAATATAAAAAAGACCCCGAAAGGGCATTTCATAATATTAATTATATTGTTAAAAATATTACACCAGATAATGAAAAGAAAATACTTACAATGGCGGATGCTAATCCAGAAGATTTAGAAAAAATTAATAATTATACAAAAAGATTAAAAACGAAGAGCTAATCCTCTTCGTTTTCATTTTCTTCTAATTTAACTAATACCTCTCTAGGCTTAGAACCATTAGGTCCACCAATGATACCTCTATCTTCTAATAAATCTATCATTCTAGCAGCTCTATTATAACCAAGCCTATATTTTCTTTGAAGTAGTGATGCACTTACCTTACGACTTTTTACAACGAATTCTACTATTTCGTTATACAAAGGATCATCATAGTCTTCTTGAAGTGAACCACCTGATGAAGATGATGTAGATGATTGAGTTAGATTAGTAAACTTATCATCGTACTCTGCCTTTCTTTGTTCACATGTATATTTAACTACTTTTTGAACTTCTTCTTCAGATACAAACGAACCTTGTATTCTAGTAGGTGTCCCCTCACCCATTGGTAAGAATAACATATCACCTTTACCAATTAGTTTTTCTGCACCACCCATATCTAAAATAGTTCTAGAATCTATTTGTGAAGATACCGCAAACGATATACGAGATGGTATATTAGCTTTTACAACACCGGTAATTACATCCGTTGAAGGTCTTTGCGTTGCAACAATTAAATGAATACCAGCAGCACGTGCCATTTGCGTAATACGCATAATAGAATCTTCTACTTCTTTTGCAGCAACTAACATTAAATCAGCAAGCTCATCAATTAATACAACTATGTATGGTAACTTAGCTTGTTTATTTTCAGATTTTTCGTTTTGTTTATCTATTTTTCTATTATAACCTTCTATGTTTTTAGTACCAGTTTCTTCAAATAAGTCATACCTATGTTCCATCTCTTCAACTATCTTTTTAAGAGCAACTGAAGCTTTTTTAGGATCTGTTACAACTGGTGTTAACAAGTGAGGTGCACCATTATACATAGAAAGTTCTACCTTTTTAGGGTCAACCATAACTAATTTTACTTCATCTGGTTTAGCTCTCATTAATATTGAAGTAATAACTGAGTTAACACATACTGACTTACCTGAACCAGTTGCACCCGCAATAAGAAGGTGTGGGGTTTTGTTAATTTCCATCCATTTTGGATTACCCATTATGTCCCTACCTAAAACAGCAAGTAATTTTGAATCACTTAACTCTTTTGGTACTGATTGTAATACTTCTCTTAATGATACTGGTGTAGTAACTTTATTAGGTATATCAATACCAATTGTACTTTTACCAGGAATAGGAGCTTGTATTCTTACATCTTTAGCAGCAAGCGCAAGCGCTATTTCCTTATTTAAGCTTAGTATTTTACTTACTTTTGTACCAGATTTAACTTCTAACTCATATTGTGTAACGGTTGGTCCTACATGAACTGCAACAACCTTTCCGTTAATATCAAAATCTGCTAATACTTGTTCTAGTAGCTTTTGATTAGAAGAAATATTTTCTTCATTAGCTTTTGTATTAACTTTCTTAGGTACATTTAATAAAGTTATTGGTGGTAGATTATACTCACCTTCAATAATTGGTGCACTAGGTGCCACCTCTTCATTAGTATTTGCTTTAGTTAAATCATTTATGTTAGATATAACAACCTTTTTATGACCAGGATCTTCCTCTTCCTCTTCACCTTCTTCATCTTCTTCAGTTTCTTCTTTATGAAGCCACTTATCCGGTAATATTTTAAGTAATATCCATCTAAGTACTGAAGCTGGTGAAGCATTAAATATTAGCATTATACCAAATAACACAAATGAATATGATATAATTTTTGCACCTATTATATCAAATGCAAGGGTAAATAAGTATGCAAATAGCGCACCTATTAGACCACCACCTTGTACGAAGTTAACATCGTACCAAGCACTTGATGCATTATCAATAGTTGCTTGAAATACCGCCGAACCTAAATTTGTATCATACATTATAAACTTAATATGTGCTAGCGTTAAAAACGCTATTGCTATTAAATAAAATCCTATTAATTTTGGTTTAAATAATTTTGGCTTTTCTCTAAATAATAATACATATAACCCAATAATTAAGAAGAAAACAACCCCCCAATTATAATATGATCCAAATAAAAATATAGAAAAACCACTAACAACTTTTCCAATAGGACCCGTTCTTAATAATCCTAACACGGTTAAAACTATATATAATATTCCTAGTATTTCTACTGGAATGTGTTTCTTTTTACTACGAGAAGATTTCTTTTTCTTAGCCACTATATCACCTTCTATCTTCAGTTTAATTATATCACGTAATATTAAAGATGTAAATTTTGTAAACAAATTCTTTATATAATTTTACATTTAATAAAAGCATTCGTTTACTTCGAATGCTTATTCCTACCATAATTAAACATATATTGAATTGCAAGTCCAGAATATTTTCCATAAGTTTCCTTTGCAAAATGGCGAATATTTGCTTCACCTTCAATACCATATGTTTGCTTCATTACTTTTTTAACCCATGTATCAACAGGGAAAACATCATACTTTTGATATGCAAATAATAAAATACAAGATGCAACTTTAGGGCCAATACCATTATTCTTTTGTAAATCTTCTAAAGCTTCATCAGTACTCATATCAAAGTATTTATTTAAATCTAGACTTCCTTTATTTATTTTATCAACGATAGCTTTTAAATATTTATCCCTAAAACCAACTTTACAATTACGATACTCTTCTTCAGTTACGTCTTTTAAATCCTTATAGTTTGGAAACAAATAATACTCCTTATTATTAAAGCATACTTTTTTTCCATATTTTTTAGCAATATTATTTAGTGCACTTGATATTTGTGGAACACCATTATTAGCAGATATAATATATGCAATAATTGTTTCAAATGGATCTTGTTTTATCATTTTAAGACCCTTAGAAAACTCAACTGCCGGTATAATATTAGTATCCATTTTTTTAATTTTTTCATTTATTATTGAATAATCATTATCTAAATCAAAATATTCTATTACTACTTTTTCTAAGTCATTTTCATCATTAGAAAAAACGCATAAATAATCATCTTTAATACTAGCATTAATTACTCTATCTTTTAATACAACATCATAACTACCATCGTTTAGTTTTTCAAACCTAAATATTTGACCACAAGTTATTGTTGAATCTAAATCAAAACTATTTTTTAGTCTTATCTTTAACACCATTAAACTCCTTATTCATAAACATATTTGATATTATCAAAATAATAGTTCCTAAAATAACACTTCCTAAAACATCACTTACATAATGTGCTCCAAAATATATTCTACTTATACCGGTTAAAATAATCATTAGGGTAAAACCTATTAATAATGATTTTCTAAACTTACCATGTACCTTTTTATAAACTAATAGCATCAATGTTCCATATAATAAAAACGCAGATATCGTATGACCAGAAGGATATGAGAAGCCATCTTGTACAATCCATTTCCATGCTGGTCTTGCTCTTTTTATAATATGTTTAATTACCTGCATTAAAACAACACCCGATATAACGTTAATAACAACATATTTAAAACTAGATAAATCTTTTTTAGTATAGAAAAGTATACCAGTTAAAACAACTAACACACTAATTCCAATGGTGGATGCTAAATGAGTAATTACTCTTAAAAATTCCGTTAAAGGTGTATTTTTTATTTTTATTATATTATCAAAAATATTCTTATCAATAACATCCATCTTACCAAATGCTACAAATAATGATAGCAAAGTAAAACATATTAATAATATTGCTATAAAATAATACTCTTTTTTTATTCTTTTCATACTTACCTACTTTCTTTTAGATAGCTTTCCTAATTCTTTAATCATATGTTCACTAACGGTTTTTTGCTTATCTTCACTCCAATTAGCGAAAACACCTAAGTTATTAACCTCTTGCATTTCTCGAGTTCTAATCCTAACTTGCACTTCACTATCTTTATATATAATATTCGTATTAAGTGATCTATAACCATCCTTTTTAGGGCACGCAATATAGTCTTCCACTTTACTAAAAACTGGAGTTCCCATTCTATGAACTATTCCAAGAGTTTGATAACATATTTTAGAATCTTCAACAATCATTTTAATTGCTAATAAATCATTAATATTCTCTAACCTAGTACCATTTAGTTTATCCAAATACATGCCACCAACGTTTTTAACACGATACTTATACTTCATAGCATAGCCATATCTACACAAAGCATTTTGCATCTCTTCTCCCAAATTATTTAATCTACTATTATACTTTCTTTCAAGCTCATTTTTTATTTTCATATATTCAAAAAATGCTTCGTTATCTAAATAATATAAACATAAGTCTTGTAACTCATCTTTTACTTCGTAAATACCAAATATTTTTAATATTGGGATATAAAAATCTTTAGATTCAGTTGCTATTTCAATTTGTTTTTCTCTTGGTAAGGCATATAATGTATACATGTTATGAAATCTATCCGCAGTTTTAACTGCTGCTACCCTAATATCTTTTTTAGTACCAGCTAGTATTTTTTCATGAGTAGGTTCATTTACATCCCTACCTATTTTAGTTACTCCATCTACTATGGTTGCAACATCAGTTCCAAATCTTTTTTCTATTTTATCTATTGAATAGCCAGTGTTTTCTGGAACATCATGCAAAAGTGCCGCAATTGTAGATGGCCCATCAAGTCCAATTGATGCAATAATACTAGCAACTCCTATTGGGTGATTAATATATGGTTCACCACTTTTACGTTTTTCTTTTGCATGCTTTTCTTGTGCTAATAAAAGCGCCTCATATATTTTATTAACATCATTTTTATCAAATTGTCTACATTCTGGTATCTGTTTTAAAAACTCTTTTTTATCTTTAGCAAGCATATTTTCTAACTTAGGAAAATATTTTCTTGGATTATCCATAACATCGCCCCCAAACTACTTATTTATATAATACTACAAAATAAGAAAAAAAGCACGCTTACGTGCTACTTAATTAATTCCTCAAATATTTTTAATGATAGTTTAATTGGATCATGTTTAAGAGTTTCAGAATAATTGGTAATAAAATCATCTTTTACCACCCTTACATTCATTTTATTTAATTCTTCTTTATCAATTATAACTGGATCTTTTTCTTCTTCCCTGTGATATTTTTCTATGTACTCATCAGGTATTTTACCATCATTAACTATTACGGTATCAATCTTTCTTTTTCCTAAATGATCATTTAATACTTTAATATGCTTACTAACGGTAAAATCATCAGTCTCTCCAGGTTGGGTAAACATATTACATACATAAACTATCTTAGCATTAGACTCATCTATTGCCTTAATAACATCTTTACATATTAGATTACATATTATACTAGTATATAAACTCCCCATACTAAGTATTATCATATCAGCGTTTTTAATATCTTTAATTACCCATGGATTTACCCTAGGTTCTTCCATGTAACGTACATCTTTTATTTTCTTATTTGACATGGTAATATGATGTTCTCCTACTACCAAAGTGTCATCTTCCATAACACCTACTAAATGACAATTATCTTCGGTAAGAGGTAGTACTTTACCTTTTAAATTAAGAACTTTAGATAATGACTTAATACCTGATGATAAATTACCAGTAATATTACAAAGTGCTGCTAATAA
>CADBMO010000026.1 GCA_902795755.1 uncultured Erysipelotrichaceae bacterium
AATACTATTATTTTTATTAAAGTAATTTAAATTACTTCTACCATGACAATAATCATATTTATCATGAACTACAGGTATTGCTAATCCGGATTCAGTAAAAGTACTTTCTAAAAAAGTATGTGCTGTATTTGTTTCTATACCACTTAATATTTCATAAACTTTACTTGGCTTAATACTAATTGCATTTTTATTATCTAATATTTCTTTTATAATACTTGCATCACCATCTAAATAGTATTGTAATAAAATAGTCATTGGTATTAAAGTTGCTGCAAGTGATATAAAACTAAGTTCACTATCAGTAACATCATATTTTATACTGGTAGCATCTAAAACATCATTTTTAGATAGTACATATTTATTTAAATCACATTTTAATGCATTAGAAACGCCATAATTATGCCCACCATAACTACATATTAATAAGTTTTTATATGGTTTTAAATTCATATGATTAATATCTCTTAAGGTGGTATTATGTGCAACAATATTATTTTTACTTTCAAGTATTTTGGTTGCAAAGGTACTAACAACATATGATCCACCAACCCCACTAACTATACAAGGATCTTTAATAGTTTGTAATTCTTCATTTATTTTTTCTAAATTAGATTTGTCAAGTGCCTCATATACCCTGTCCGTTAATTTATTATAGTTTTCTTCCATACTAGGTTTATATTTTCTTATTTCATCATATGTAATTATATATCCATTATCAGAAAATAATTTTAGTTTTTCTTCTTTTGATAATGAATTATAATTCTTAATTACATAATTCATTATTGCATTATATCTATCATCCATAATAAAAACCTCCTACATAAGTAATATATCACTTATATAGGAAGTATATCGTCATATTAATATTTTTCTTTTAATAATTCTATTTCAACTACTCTTTTTAATTCAAAATGCCTAATATCATTTCTAAGTTCACAAAACGCAGAACAATACCAATTACCTTTAAATAAGAATAATTCTACAGGTTGAATAATTCTACTATTATTCCCTTTATCATAGGAAAAGTATAATAATCTAACTTTTCTATGCTCTTTAATCGCACGAGCAAAAATGTTATATCTTTCTTGCATAACGCCATTTAATTCAGCTTTCTCCTCTTTACTATTAATGTAAATCCCTCTAATTTTATCTTTTAAAATAATTAAACTATTTTTATCTTCGTTATCAAGATTAATATATTTATCTAATAATTTATAATCGCTTTTTTTAAACTTACGTTCTGGTAGTCTTACACTATTATTAAGTACGTATCCACCATATGGCCCTTTTATTGAATCAATGTATATTCCAGCTTTCTCTAATTCATCTTTGTACATTCTAATCATTCTAGGAGTTACTTCAAGAATTTCAGATAACTCGTTAATACTATATTTTTTACCATTTGATAATAAATTAAGCATTGTAATTACGTTTGATATTTTTGACATATTATCACCTATTTATATAACACTTTTAAAAGTGAATCTTTATATTTTATAGCCTCTCCAATTAAATAATCGTTAAGTTCTTTTTTATCAATTATTTACCACCATCACATTGTTTTTTTATATGATGAAGTGTTAGTGTATTTTTTCTTGTTATTTTATAATGTAACCAATCATAATTATTAGGTTTATATATTTTAATTAATTCTTCTAATAGTATTTGATTATCATTTTTGTATATTCTACCCATAATAAACCACCCTTGATGTTCGCTATTATATCATAATTATCAAAAAAAGAAAATCTTAATATTTTTTCAAATGATAATCAAATCTCTATAATGATTATATTTATATATTTAGTATAACAACTTATTAATCAAAATGAAAATAAAAAACTCTTACTTTATAAGAGTTTTATTATTATATATTACAATATTAGAGTTAGAATATTTATTATTTATATTTAACTCTTTTATCATATGATTTATCTGTTACGTCAACATATTTATTATTTGCATTTATTATCAATGCTAAATCTTTTTCATACTTTGTTAATACTTTAACTTCATCTTTTGTAAATAACTTTACTTCATTAATATCTCTTGTAGGAATCATATGACGAGCTATATAACCGTGCTTATCTTCTCCTATTGTACATTCTGCGAATCCATTATAATCAACATCAAATGGTACTGCTTGAGTTAATTTGGCTGGTAATAATTGAATACCTTTTTCATAATCAAAGTAAGTCATTTCTTTTTCATTTGCATAAGCAGTTACTGTTTTACTATTGTTTTGAGATATAGAATCATAAATTGCTGGAACTATGATTTTCTCTGCCCCAGGAATTACATTTCCTTTTGAATCACGTGTTAATTTAAAAATACCATATTTGTAGTCTACTTTATTATTTTTTTCTTTTTCAGCCATAGTATCATTATAATCAAAACCATATTTATCAAAAGAAAGTTCACCAAAAATGTATGTGTCAATATCAATCCATTCTAAATAAATATAATAATTTGTTAGAACTTTTTCCATAAGAGCAACCGCTTTTACAGGTAATCTTCTTTTTGCTATATTACCTTTATTATCAATACCAATAACCTCTTTGTCTGAAATACCCAAAGCATATAATTCATTTTCCTTTTCTATCATTTCTTCTTTTGTCATAATACCTCCTTTAGTGAATTATTATATATATATTTCTTTTATATTTCAAGTGTTTTTTTAAAATAATAAAATACTAACTATTTCTAGCTAGCATCTATTACTCTCAAACATAAAGGTTCAAGTATCAAATATAACTGGTGCCTCCTGACGGAATCGGACCATCAATTCAGCCTTACCATGGCTGCGTTATACCACTTAACTAAGGAGGCAACAAGTACATTTTATCATATTTATATAAAAAAGCAAATACTATTTTCTTCTTGTATTTGCTTTCATTGATTTATTATTATTACGAAGTTGTTTTTTCTTAGATACATAATTTATATCTTTGTACTTATTTAAATTAATATTTAATTCAAATTTACGCATATCATCATCAAAATCAAAAAGTGCAGCACATACACCTTGCATTTCACTATTTAATTTTGCTTTTTTTATTGTTTTTTCTTTTTGATTTATTATACCTACAATTGATAAAAATTCTGAATTATTAAAAAACGTAACCATTTCATCATAATATATTCTAATTATATAATTATCAAAATGTATCTCGCTATATTTATCATCTTTTATAGAACAAAAATTAATATTGTACTTAATAAGAATCTTACATAAATATTTTTCTAATAATTTTGGAGATATAAATTTATAATTTATTATAACCATAAAAATCACTCCATTATATTGTTATCATCATCAAATTTAACATCTAAAAAGCGTCTTGATGCCAAATAATCACACATATGTACAAATCTTTGATGATTGCTTTTTGGCTTTGGTAATTCTACATCACTATAACTATTAGTATTCCATGGCCCCATATGAGATGATATAACATGTACTAAAAACTCTATTTCTTTATCAGTGAATTCTGTTTTATCTTTGTTTTCTTTAATATAATCACAAACTAATAATGGGTGCTCAAATTTAGTGTATTCAGATTTTTTAAACCCTGATTTTAATCCATCGTGCATTATTAATCCAATAAGCATTAAATCTTTTTCATTATTAGTATATGCACCAGTTAATGCTTCATCATCATAAAACTCTTTAGCTATCCTAACAGCAGCTTTGGTATGTCTTAATAATCCACCTTCACCAAGTGAAAAGGAAGGATGATATTTACCAGTAGATGATGCTGGTACCTCAAAGAAGTAATCAGGTAATAATTCTATTAATGCTTTTGCAGAGTCTTTATATCTAGAATTTTTAATATATGATAATTCTTTTTTAAAAATATCAACTTTATTCATGTTACCTCCTGTTTATTATTGCATATAAATATATAGCACATAAAAACGCCTTAGGGTATATATTTATATATTTATTAATACTTTTTTTGTTTTTATTAATACCATTATAGATAAAGCTTATCAATTCATAAGAAGTGTTATTTCTTGTAAATTTAATTGCCTTTCTTATTTTATCATATTTTACATATCCATTACTTAAAAATGCTTTTTTAATCGTTACGTTCATTACTGACCCTCTATATATTTTAGTTGGATCAATTTCAAATAATTCCATCATGCATTCTATAATATCTAAGTAATTATTTTTATAATTATCTATAAAGACTTTTTTTGAATGCTTTGTAGAAATATACTTCTCATATTTATCAATTAAATTAGATAATCTAATTTGGTTTCTTTTATAATTACGTTTTAAAGTACCTTTTTTAAATGTATACTTATATCCATCTGCCTCGCCATATACTTTTAAGGTATCATTGTAACCTAATTTTGCATACTTTTGAGTATAATCACTTTCAAAAACTAACAAACTACCAAGTTTTATTTTTGGTTTTATTATTACATGAGGCACTTTAATATTATTCATATTTTTAGTAATTCCAATTGCTGCCAAATCCACGATTATTAAGTTATCTGCTCCCATATCAAGTGCTAGTTTATACGGAATATTATCGTAGTATCCACCATCAACATATAAATCTTTACCTACTTTTACGGGTTTAAATGCTGGAAAACATGCTGCAGTTGCTAGTAAATAATCTTTATAATTTGATTTAGTAATTTCTTTTTTAGTAACATATTTTCCTTTGAAAGATGGAAAATGAGTAGTAGCTAATCCAAAATCAATGTTAGACTTTTTAAACTCATCATAATCAACCGCATAATCTATAATTTTAGATAGGCCATCCATTTCATAGCCGCCTTTAAATAATCCTTTAGTGTATTTACTAAGTATCTCACGTCTACCTGCTTTGGTGTTATACTTACCTTTAATTTCCATGCTAGATACATAATCATAGTTCATATTGTACCAAGTTTTAAGACATTTTGAATAACTACCTTGTGACATCATTATACCATTTAAACCACCAATTGATGTTCCAACTACTATATCAAAATCTATATCCAGTTTTCTAAGTGCTTTCCAAACACCTAATTCATATGCACCTTTAGCACCACCACCAGATAATACAACTGCTGTTTTCATACAATCACCTTCAATTACATTTAGTATATCATAATTTATTAAAATATGATATAATTATAACATATGTCCTTGTAGCTCAGCTGGATAGAGCACTCGCCTCCTAAGCGAGGGGTCGCGCGTTCGAATCGCGCCAAGGACGCCATATAAATAAAAAAATACATAGAAATATGTATTTTTTATTATCTAATAAAATTTATTAAGAATAACATCCACATTGCTACTTTAGCCTTAGCAGTTACAGTAGCATCACTCATAGATATTATTTTATCAGATAATGCAACTATCCATGCCTCTTTAGACTTTGGTGCAACTGTAGAAGTTGGAAACATATGAGATTCAATTATGTTTTGTTCTTTTTCATTTACACCAAAATATTTAATAGCATTTTCTTTTGCAATAGTTGGATGATTTATAAGCATTTTTGTATATGCAGATAAATTATCATCATCTCTAACTAAGAAGAAATCATGTAACGTACCACCAATAATAGCAGATTTTGTATCACATCCAAGCATCTTAGATAGTTTATATGCAACATATGCAACTTTAACTGAGTGATTAAACCTTGTACTACCATGATGAACAATGTTTTTTGTTTTAACAAATTCTTTATGGGTTAACATAGGTTCAGCAATACTCATAAACTTTTTATCATTATATATTTTTTTAATTATATCCAATGTAATCAACCTCTTTATTCCGGTATATTATATTCTTTTCTTAAAATAAATATAAGTTCAAAGACATAAATAACCGACTTAATAAGGATA
>CADBMO010000027.1 GCA_902795755.1 uncultured Erysipelotrichaceae bacterium
AGAAGTCGTGGTATGCGATTTTATTTTTTTATACAGTCATTTTCACAATTAAATAATGTATATGGTAAAGATGTTGCAAAAATAATATTAGATAACTGTGGACTTGTGTATTTGAAAACCAATACAGAAGAAACTGCTGAGGAGGTATCAAAAAGATTGGGTAATCAAACAATAGAATCTAAGTCAATAAGTCAATCAATGAATGAGACTAAAAAAAGTGGTAATAAATCACTATCATTAATAGCAAGAGAATTATTAACAGCTGATGAAATAAAAAGACTTTATCATAAAACAATTATCTTTCCAATTATAGGTCATCCTATTTTAAGAGATACTATCATTTATAATAAATTTAATATATATAAATCTGGGATGATAAAAAGATGTGTAAAGGACATAATAATCACAAACAATTATTTTACTATTGAAAAATATAATATGTCTAGATCACCTTCAATTGAAAATGATAGCCCATATATAGAAAATGATTCTGCTCTATTAGATACTATATTTCAAGGAATAAAAGATATTTTAAAAAATAAAGCAATAAGTTATAAACGAGAAATAGAAAATGAAAGAATGTTTTTATCTATAAAACTAAGTAAGATAAATAAAAGCACAATATTAAAACTAAACGGATATTTAAAAAACAAGCCATTTATAAGCGTTGTTGAAAACAATATAATAAAGATCCATATTAAAAATATATAACAATTAATAATACTAATAATTTGTATTAAAACTTTGGTATAAAATGTCTTTTAATGACATTTTGTACTTTTTTAAATTATATAAAAATATATATTATAAGGAGGTTCATATGATTGAAAAAGAGATACTTAGTAATAGAGAAACAAATGATTTACCAATTCAATACAAAATTTATGAAATATTTCTTGCGATAAATGAATCTGCTTATAATGAAAAAACAATTGATTATAACACCTTTGTAAATATACAAGAAATACTAATAAATTTGATGAAAAAAATATATATTAAATGATTTGCGTTTTATTCAAAAAAGTGCTACGCTTTTTTCGGATAGATCAATTCATTTGAAAGGAGTTGATTTACCATAGATATAATCAAAGCAAGACAAGAAAGGAGAAATGGAAAAACAATTTTTGATATGCAACTAAATGTTGTATATTATGCTCGCGTTTCGACGGATAAAGATGATCAATTAAATTCACTAGAAAATCAATCTAAATACTTTGAAGATTATATATCAAATAATCCTGAATGGAATTTTTGTGGAGCTTTTGTAGATGAAGGTATAACAGGTACACAAACTAAAAACAGAAAAAATTTTCTTAAAATGATTGATATTGCTACTTCTGGTAAGATAGATCTTATTTTAACAAAAGAAGTATCAAGATTTGCAAGAAATACGATTGATAGTTTAAGTTATACTGATTATCTTTTGCACAAAGGTGTTATAGTTTATTTCTTATCAGATAATATAAATACCTTGGAAGAAGATTCAGAATTCAGATTAACTATGATGTCTTCACTAGCCCAAGATGAGGTAAGAAAACTATCTGAAAGAGTTAAGTTTGGTATGAATCAAAGTGTAAAAAAAGGAAACATCTTAGGTGGTAATCTATTAGGTTTATTAAAAGTTGAAAATGGTTATCAAATAATTGAGGAAGAAGCTAAAATGGTGAGACATATATTTAATATGTATGCTACCGAAAAGTATGGACTTAGTTATATTTCTAAAGCCCTTGCAAAAATGGGATATCTTACTAAAAAAGGTAAACCTTTTAGTACTACTTCGCTCAGAGTTATTTTAACTAATCCTAAATATAAGGGATATTATACAGCAAATAAATCTTATGTAGAAAATTATAAAACTCACAGAAAAGTTGCAATTCCTAAAGAAAAATGGTTGTCTTATAAAGATGAAAGAATACCGGCAATTGTATCTGAAGAATTATGGGATTTATGTAATGAAATACATGATATAAGAAATTCTAAAAAGAATAAAAATGTTTTATCTAGGCAGGATTATATAGATAAATCTAAATACACTTCAAAATTTATATGTGCTGAATGTGGTGGTATATATTGTAGATGTTCTGGTAGTACTAGAAAAAATAATCCTACATGGAGTTGTAGAAATTATAAAACTCATGGAGTTAAGTTTTGCGCATCACCAATACTGTATGAAGAACAATTAGATAGAATTATGAAAGATATAATTGCTAATATTATTAAAAATAAGAAAAAGTATTTAGATACATTATTAAAAATGTATAAAGAAATTATTTCAAAAAATGATATAAATATTAATATTGATTCATATAAAGAAAAAATTAATCATCAAAACACTATGAAAGATAAATTGTTAGAGATGTCTTTAAATGGTCTTATATCTGACTCCGAATTTAGAAAAAGAAACGAAAAATTTAATAGTGAAATTAAAGAATATGAGAATGAAATAAGAAAAATAAAACTAAAGCAAGAGGACTTTGGTTACTATGAAAAAAAGGTTAAGGAAATAGAAACATTTTTAAATAACAAATTTGATGTTAATGAAAATATGAAGTTATTTGTTAATAAGTTGATTAAAAAAGTCGTTGTTTCCAAAATTAATAATGATAGAAAGCACGTTAAACTTCATATTATATTTGATTTTAATAACGAGGATATAGATGTTGATGTTTTTCAAGAAGAGAATCGAAAGTGTTGTTACAAGCTAAAAACCTCAGAAAAAGGCGTCGATTCCATTTTTTTTGAATCAGGTTGTCCTTGGCGTACACCGGAGCAACCCAGGATTTGTAGAATTAGGAAATAGATTGGGTAAAGATAAATTATTTAGTTATATAAATAGTTTTGGCTTTGGTAAAAAAACGGGTATAGATTTAAATGGTGAAGCCTCGGGTATTTTATTTAACATTAATAAAGTTGGGCCGGTAGAGCTTGCCACAACAGCTTTTGGTCAAGGAGTTAGTGTAACACCTATACAACAAATTACAGCGGTATCAGCAGCAATAAACGGTGGCATTTTATATAAACCATATATAGTTAAAAGTTTAAATGATCCTGAAACTAATTCTGTTATAAAAGAGAATAAACCTGTTAAAGTTAGAAGGGTAATAAGTAAAAAAACATCAAGTGAAGTAAGACGAGCACTTGAAAGTGTTGTTACTAATGGTAGTGGTAGAAATGCATTTATTGATGGATATAGGGTAGGTGGTAAAACTGGTACCGCTCAAAAAGTAAAAGATGGTAAATATATGGTTGGTAATTATATCTTATCTTTTATTGGTTTTATGCCTGCTGATAATCCAGAAATAGTAGTATATGTTGCAATTAATAATCCAAAAAAAGTAATACAATATGGTGGAGTTGTATCTGCTCCAATAGCAAGATCAATACTTCTTGACTCAATTGATGCGCTTAATATTAAAAAAAGAAAGATAGTTACCGAGAAAAAGTATAATTGGAACGATAAAAAGTATTATACCGTGTCAAACGTATTAGGTATGAGCCCAAAAGAAGCTACCAAAGAATTATCCATGTTTAACGTTATTTATAGTGGTACGGGAGATAAAGTGGTTAATCAATCACCAAGTGCAGGTACTAGAATAGAAGAAGGATCAACGGTTAGATTGATGCTTGGAAATTAGGTATTGACAAAAAATAGAGTTAAGTATAAAATTTGTACTTGGAAGTGAAAGAATATGAAAAAAAGCAAAAAAATGCTTACGGTATTATTCAGTATAAGTTTGTTATTAGTAAGTGCAGGTTGTAGCAAAAATATAGTTTCTAATATAATTCCTGAAGCTCCTATTTCTACTAGTAATGAACAAACTGAATATGAAGCGTTTGATGGGGTAGACGTTCAAAGTAGTATTACTGTACCTACTACAACAGAACCAACAACCAAAGCATATCATGATGTAGATAAATATATGTACACTACTGAAACTGTTAATATAAGAGAAGAAGATAATACTGATTGTGAAGTAATTGATAAAGTAAGTCAATTTAATAAAGTAAAAGCAGTTGAAACTAATGGAGATTGGTATAGTGTAATTACTGATGATAACGTTGAAGGTTATGTTTCAGCTAAGTATTTAAAAGACTTAGGAGATACTTTTGTAGAAGTTGATATAAGTGATCAAACCTTATATTTATACGTTGATGATAAAATGGATCATGAAGCCCCAGTTGTAACTGGTAAAAAAGGTGTTCATGATACTAGATTAGGATGCAATCCAATATATTTACATAACGAAGAAAAACCTGGTAAATTATTAAAGGGTGAAGACTATGAAGATGGTGTTTGGGTTGATAGATGGATGCCGTTTGATGGTGGTATTGGACTACATGATGCATCATGGAGAAGTGATTTTAGTAGTGATGCATATTTGAATGGTTCTCACGGGTGCGTTAATATGAGGTTTGAAGACGCAGATTATGTGTTTGATAGAGTAGACGTTGGCACAAACGTTTTGGTACATAAATAAAGAACTATGGTTCTTTTTTTATACTTTTTTTAATATATATTATTGAATAATATTGTAAAATAAGTATCAAGTTCGTATAAAAATATATAAAAAAAGAAAAATATATAGTATAATTTACTTTGTAGAGGTGATAGAAAATGTTTAT
>CADBMO010000028.1 GCA_902795755.1 uncultured Erysipelotrichaceae bacterium
AATACACCTCCTTTCGGAAATGTATTTTAACATATTTTTTTGAACTGACTTTTTTTATGATGTCTACTTTATGGGGTGCAGTTCATAAAACTAGCTTTTATAAATAATACTATTTAGTTTTTGTTTTATCTAGATGACTATCTACATAATTATTTTTTTTTTCTTCTATTCTCGTAAATAATAACTCTGGTTTATCTATTTTAATATCACCATTTATTTCTAATTCACCCCAAATGTTTTTGTCAATGTGTAACATATTATTAATCTTAGTAGCTGTCTTTGGCATATATGGTGCAATTAAATTTGCGATATTTGCAATCATATAAACACATGTATACGTAATATCATTAAATTCATTAATATTATCTCTTACTTTAATCCAAGGTTGAGATTCATCGTAATATTTATTTGCAGCGCTTATATATTCTAAAAGTATAGTTAATGATTGCCTAAACTCTGCCTTTTCTATTGCTTCACCCATTCTTTTATATGTATCATTAGTTATTTTTTTAATATTTTCGTCAATTTTGCCTTCTTTTATAACCCCATCAAATTTTTTATACATAAATGATAAGTTTCTATTGACGAAATTACCTAATCCACCAACTAAAAATTTATTATGCATCTGAGTAATAGTATCTATCGAACAATTTGTATCGCTTTTTTCAGGCCCATTATACATAAAATAGAATCTTAACGTATCACTGTCAAACATTTCTAGTAGCTCGTTAGCAGTAATTAAATTGCCTTTACTTTTTGACATTTTTTCATTATTAAGATTAACATATGCACTTGAAACAATATAATCTGGTAATCTATAATTCATTTTAAAACCAGATAATATTGCAGGGAAAATTGTTGTGTGAAATGGTATATTATCCTTACCATGAACATAGTATGTTTTTAAATTTGAATTATTGTTTGATAGGAATTCATCAAAATTAATACCTTTTTGTTCTGCTACTTCCATCGCAACAGATAAATAACCAAGCACTGCCTCTATCCAAACGTAAATTCTCTTATCATCATATCCTTCAACTGGGACAGGAACACCCCAATCAAGTTGCCTAGTAGCTGCCCTATCTACAAGTCCCATATCAATATATTTTTGAGCCTCCCCAAGAGCATTTTTTCTCCAGGTATTCTTATTATCATTAATTAGCTTTTGCAATATTTCTTGAAACTTTGGCAGTGAAAAATATAAGTGCTTATTTAATTTCATTGTTGTTGGGTTACCACATGTTTTGCAATGCTTATCAAGAACTTCATCACTATTTAAAGCTGTTAAACAATTATCACATTGATCACCTGTTGCAACACCACCACAATGAGGACATACCCCAACTATTTCTCTATCTGATAAAAAAGTATTACAATTTTCACAAAAATCTTGCTCAACCTCTTTTTCGTATATATAACCATTTTCAACAAGTTTTAAGAAATATTTTTGAACAACATTTTTATGGTGATCACTCATTGTACTTGAATACTTATCATATGAAAAATCAAGATTCTTAAATGTTTTTACAAATTCCTCATGATAATGAGTTGCAATTTTTTCTGGACTAATCCCTTCCTTTTTTGCTCTTTCAGTAATTGGTGTACCATGACAATCAGATCCTGATACATACATAACATTATCACCATGTTCTCTATAATATCTAGCAAGTATATCACCAGGTAATAATGCTGCTAAATGTCCAACGTGTAAATAATAATTTGCATAAGGCCATGCTCCTCCTATAAAAATATCTCTTTTGGTCATAACGACACCTCCGTCTCAACATGTATTATATCACATTGTCTCTTTTATTTCAATCTATTTGTTACTCAACATCTTTAATTGACGCTTTAAAACATAGCATTCTTTTCTGTCGTGTTCAAAAGGTTTATCAATATAAACTCCTTCATCATTCCAATGACCTATACAATATTCATCATATTGTAACCCATTACAAGGAAAAACCCTATGATCAGGAGTTAATAAAACCCAATCCTTGCCTGCTGGACAAGTAAAGTTATTCTTATTTCCTTTATCATCACCAAATGCGCCATTTCTAGTTACATAAAATTCTTTTGGATCATATTTTTTTCTAACATCATATAATATATCAAAAAATTCATATATTTCTTCTTGGTTTAAAAATACATCTCCGATATTGTTCTCTGCTTTACCTTCTTTTAGCATATTAATAAATTTTAACGATTTAACTCCTAAAGACTTAACATATTCAGCAATTTCTGGTAACAATTTATAATTATCTCTATCAATTGTACAGAGCACTCTCACTTCAAATCCGTTTGCTATTGTTTCCTTGATTAGTTTTGCGGTTTCTTCTAAACCAATTTTTGATATTTGTTCTTGAATTCCGTAGTGTAATGACATTGTTATTCTATTTATATTATTCTTTTTAAGTACTTCCATTTTTTCTGGTGTTAGAAGCATACCGTTAGTATATATAAAGTTTTGATTGTACTTGTTGCATAACTCTAAATATTTATTATTCATTAACAATTCTGTTCCATTTAGTATTACACGATAATCTTTAGAATAATTATCCATCATAGTATCTAATTCATCAAAGTTTATGTGCCCTTTATAATGAATAAAACAATGTTCACAATTATTAGGACACTCTGACATTGCCATTATTTGTACATATTTCCCTTCATATTTCATTTTATTTGCTTCCTTCCTTTTTGAATTCATCACGTAAAGTGGTGTATATTATACTATTTCTATTTAATTTTAGCAAGTTTTCAATTATTCTCATTCTAAAATTGATAGTTTCTTTGCTTACTTCTGGTAAACCATATGATTTTGTTCCTTTTCGTTTTGAATACGGAGATACTGTCACATAATCAAAGGACATTTGCTGTAATGCATCTATTGTTTGCAATACATCTTCATCTGTTTCTGTTGGGAATCCAACAATTATTTGTGTATGCACAAATACTGGGTATTTATTTTTTCTTATATCTTTCATACATACAATAAATTTAGTTATGTCCGGATTTCTATTCATCAATTTTAAAATTCTTCCGCTACCAGATTGTAACGCAGAACAAAAATAATATATGTTGCCACTTGCTAGCAAAGGTTTTAATCTTTCATAATACCTTACTAATATATCCGGTTGTATATAGCGTATACCTATCTTATATTTTTTATCAATTTTTAAAATATCTTCAATTAAATCAACAATATTTTTACCATTTTCATTCCATGCACCTATTTCATCACCCATAAGCATTATTCTATTATATCCTTGCTTTTTTGCAACTTTAGCCTGCAGTAATATGAATTCTTCATCAACACTCCTAAACTTACCAATTGCTTTTTTTGTTATACAATAACTACAATTTCCTGTACAACCATACGATACTCTAATTTCAAATAAGTCTTTTTCCTTCCATAAGTGTCTACCTCTAGTTGAATATCTAAACTGTTCTATGCATTTTTCACTCTTATATTTTTTGCCAATCTCTGTTATAAAATCCAAATCATCAATCTCTTCCTTGGTTACCACTATTTCAGGATCACCAAAGGAATGATGCCTTTTTGGATTAATGTTATAAAAAACTTCATCAAGTTTTACTTTAGTAAAAAAGTAGTCATTTAATTTTTCCATGTTTTCATTGTCAATTTGTATTATGTTTTTTGAGATACTACTGATTCTATTATTTGAAATCACAGGTATACATCCAGTAACTATGACTTTTGCATGATCTTTATTTTCGTTATATAAACGTTTTATCGATTCAATAGCATAGTTCTCATTACTATCAATAACTCCACACCCTGTAAATATTATATAATTTGCATCTTTTGGATCATTTACTTCTTCAAATCCGTTTAATTCAATATATTTTGAAATTTTATATGTTTCATGACGCAAAACAGCACATCCATTTGATTCTATATATACTTTTTTCATATTTCTCTCCTATATTTTTTTATTGTTTTTATTAATGTTTTATATTGTTTCTTTTTACCAGCACCCACTTTAATATAATTATTGTTAACATTATAATACTTATTCGTAGCAGATATTTTAACTCCGTTTTTTAATAAATAATCAATAAAACTATAATAGTCTATTTTCTCACTTATTTCCATTAACAAAAAAGCACTATTTTTATAAATAATCTTTTTTACCACAGTTTTATCAACTTTTTCAGCGAGATAAATAAAATTCTTGTTTATTTTTTGTTTGCAGCTATCTAGTTTTCTTGATTCGAAAACACAGTTTAAATACTTCATAATATATATCTGAGCTAGAGCATTTATTGAATATGGGATTTGAATATCAAGAACATTATCTTTTATACTTTTATGAACTATTAACAAACCCGCTCTAAGCCCAGCAATACCAAATATTTTTGACAACGAGATAATAACACTTAGATTTTCACAATGATTTACGTATTTAGCAATCGTCATGTCTTTATAGTTCTTACTAAAGCACAAAACCGTTTCATCTACTATAAATTTACAATTTTTGTTGTTTTTAATAATCGATACTAACTTGTTTGGTGGAATATAATTTAAAGTTGGATTATTATGATTACACAAATATAATACATCAACTTTTTTTGCAAGTTTTTCGATATCAGAAATGTCATAATTATCATTAATCCCTATTTTTTTCTCTATAATATCATAATTATTAATTTCTGATATTTTTTTTATCCCCCAAAAAGTTGGATTAAACATTCCAATTTTTCTTTTACCATACGCCTTTAGCAACAAGTTCATCGCACATAACGTACCATTTGTCACAATAACATTAGTATCATTTATACTTTTATCAATTTCTATTCCTGAAAACAATAAGTTTTTATCTGGATAATTGTGTATTCTTTTAATATTTTTCTTTAAATATCTAACTACTTTTTTTTGTGTGAAAAATGGATTTATATCTCTTGATAAGTCTATCATTTTAACACCTCATGGATCTTCTTTTTTAAATAGTCTTCTTTTTCTTGATATTTTTTCTTATATCCTAGATACATCTCACCCTCAGCATTAGTATATTTATTTTTATACATACATTCTAGTATTTCACTTTCGCAATTATTAGTGATACTATAATACCTTTTTATAACATCTATAATAATAGAAAAAGCTCTTTTTTCATATTTTGTAGTACTCGCCCCAATAGTTAGATGATCCGTAGTTAAAATATTTATTAATAATCTTTGTTTCATTTCTTCAGATGATAAAAACTTTTCACTCTTTACAATGTCGTGTATTACTACTTTACCATTTTCATAAAAAGGTGGATTATTTAGTGCTTCATTCACCTCTGAAACAGTGTATATAAGTTTATTAGTATGTGGTATTTCTTCATCTATTGTTAAACCAAATTTTTTATGAAATTCTAATGTCTTAGATATCATTCTTTGCTCCAATTCTTTATCTGTTTTTTCCAAAATTAAGCATACGTCTAAGTCACTACTACTTTCATTGTATATATTTGAACCATATATTATTATTGATTTAATATCTTCAGCAAAATTTTCCTTTATCATTTTTATATATTCATTACATATGTCATTCATTATTTAACACCTTTTTTAACCATCTTCCTAATATGATTCAACATATTATCTAAATCTTTTTCAGTTATATTGTCATTACCAGACATATATCTTAACGGAATAACTATTGCATCTTTTTTAACGATTCCTTTATTATCAGGAATTGTGAATTTATGTAAATAATACTTACCTTCTCTCATTAGTTCATTATATATAGATAAGTTTAAATTGTTTAATTCATCAATACTAACATTTTTAATATGATTTTTATCACCAACGTACATGAATACAACAGAATTAATATTTACATCATTTAAAACAACAAAATCTTCACTTTTTTCAAGCTTATTTTTTAAACACTTAGCCATCTTGTATCTTCTTTCAATTAGTTTTCCATAGCCTTTAATTCCAAAACTTTTCATTGAAAACCAAAGTTTTAATGATACCCAACTCTTAGAACCTATAAATGGTGTTATTTGCCCATAAGCAAAGTCTTCTTGCATTATTAAATCTGAAGTTGATAGTATTAAATTCATATCATGTGGTTTTTTAACTAGCAAAGCACTTATGCAATATGGTATTGCAAGAACTTTATGGGGGTCTGTTGATATACTATCAAATAAATCAATTCCATCAATTAGTTTTCTTAATTTATTTGAAAAAGAAAGTGAGAATCCGTGACACGCATCAGCATGTAACCATGTGTTTTTATCAATACTTTTTACTAATTTATGTATCTCTTTTAAATTATCAATCGTCATTGTTCTGCTATCACCTACATAGGCTACAACACACATAACATCCCCTTTGTGTTTTTTTAAGGCTTGTTCTAATTTTTTTAAATCATATTTAAAATCTTTGGTTTCAACTTCTATTATGTTATCGCCACATCCCATCCACATCGATGCACTTCTTATACTATAATGTCCTATACCTTTCGGGATAATAATCTTATATTTTTGGGGATCTTTCACACCTGTTATCATTGTATTTTTATGATAGTTTTCTCTTGCTAACAACATTGCTGTAGCATTACTTCCAGTACCACCATAAGTAATAATTCCACCAACATCTGATATATTATTTATTTTTTCAATTTTATACCCAACTAACTCTCTAAGCCATTTAATTACCGCAATTTCCATAAATGTTGCTATTGGTGCACAAAATGATGAATTAATTAAATTTTGTTGCATAAAATCAGATATTATTGCTCCAGATATGCCTGATATTGAATTACCTGCATCTGGAAATCCAACAAACTTTTCATTTGAAAAATTTGTACAATATGGTAAAATGTAATTTTTAAATTCTTTTATTATCTTCTTAGGACCAACACCATCACTTGGAATTTGCATTAAGCTATCAATTACATCTTTAGTAATATGTTTTTCGGTAACATTGTTTTCTAACTTAAAATCTAATCCTAAATTGATAGCTTCCTCAAAGCACTCCTTTGCAAAGTTTTTACTTTGTTTATTAATTATTTGATCCATTTCTTTATCCTCCTCTTTATTATATAATTCAACAATATATTTTTTTGTTTTTTCAAATTCTTTTTTTTCATTCCCCAAATCTAATTCTTTTTCAATCAATCTAAACCTTTTATTTATTACTTCTAAAGAATATTTTTTTCTTTGTTTATTTAATTCTTCTCTCAAAGCTGTTTTAATATTTTTATTATTTGAAACGTGTATTTGAACAGGTAAGGCCATCGTTTTACCCCTTTTGAAAATCTTAATTTTTTTAAAATAATTCTTATTTAAAAAAAATACTACAGCCTTTTCAAAACTATTAATTGCTACTTTTAAGTAATCACATTTATTTAATCTTGCAAATTTATTTAAATCTTTCTTATCAAGTATATATCTTTCATATGTTGATAAAATACACTCTATCTCATCAGTAACAAGTATATATAGATATATTTCATATTTCTTACTAATTATGTACTCATTTATTATGTTATCAATATATTCAAAGGATCGTAAGGAACTTATATGAATAATATTTTTTTTATTTTCCAATGAATACATTAACATTTCTAGCTCAATTTTATTAGTTTTTTCTACTGTTTCTTCTACACTCTTCGCTCCTGGATAGTATTTACGATATAGATCGGGCTCTATTACTGAAAAATCATTTTTTGAAAAATCTTTTTTCGTCTTTTCAATAAGTAGTGATTTACCGGCACCTGGAAGACCACCTATAAATATTATTTTAGGAGATTTTGAATTACCTAATTTATCAACTTCACTTTTTAGTTTTAAAATTATTTGTTCATCATTCATCTTTATCACCTTTTGTTAAACTCCTTTATCTTCCTTTTTGCTCTCGTTGTTACCGCAATATCAATCCACTCCTTTCTTGGTCCAAACGACAATTCATCTGTTATAATTTTTACTCTATCATTGTTTTCAAGCACTTTTCCAACGTCAACATATTCATCATTTACAATTGCCGACACCATTGTATTACCTATATCAGTATGTATTTTATAGGCAAAGTCAATAGGTGTTGCACCCTTAGGTAATTCGATTATCTCTCCCTTGCTAGAGTACACATAAACTTTATTTGCAAACAATTCATTTTTTACTTGATGAACAAACTCTTTATTATCACCAAACACTCTATTTATTTCAACTAATGAATTAAAGAACTGATACTTATCTTTTAATTCTTTTTGCATTATTTCTCTTGCATTACCCTTTTCAATATTAAAATATGAAGTTAGTCCAAAAGAAGCAATTTTATCCATATCAAACGTTCTTATTTGGGTTTGAACTAACCTATCATCTGGTGCAAATACGGTAGTATGAATTGATCTATACATATTAGTTTTAGGATTATGTATAAAGTCTTTAAACATGCCATTTACAGGATTATACTTACTATGTACGAGTCCAAGTGTTATATAACAATTCTTAACATCATCTACCATAACTTTTAAGGCAAGTAAGTCATGTATATCCGATATTTTTCCACCTTCTGATATTTTTTTATATATACCATATATGTTTTTAGTTCTCACTTTTATTTCATGTGGTATGGAATCATCATTAAGCATTAAATCTATTTCATATAACATTTCTTTTAAACAAGCGTCGCTTTCCATCTCAATTCTTTCTTTTTTCTCACCAATTTTTTTATACATATCCGGTTTTAAGTATCTAAGTGATAAATCTTCTAATTCAGATTTTATTCTATATGCTCCGATATAGTAAGCCATTGGAACAAATATCTCTAAAGTTTCTAATGCATTTTCTTTTTGTTTAAACTCACTTTTATAATCTAATGTGCGCATATTATGTAATCTATCAGCTAACTTGATAATTATTATTCTTACATCTGTTGTTATACCAGTTATGATTTTTCTGGTGTTAGCCATATTTTCATCTAACTTAGAAGAAAAATTCAACTTACTTATTTTAGTAACTCCATCTACTAAGTTTGCAACTTCAACTCCAAAGTTTTCTGCTATTTCTTCTTTTGTAATATTAGTGTCCTCTAAAGTATCATGTAAAAGACCTGCAATTATAGTTTCTTTATCCGCATTCATTTCAGACAATGTATAAGCAACATTTAAAGGATGAATTATATATGGTTGTCCACTTGCTCTTTTTTGATTGCTATGAAGCGTATTAGCCATATCATAAGCTTTTATTATAGTATCAGTATCTTCTTTATTATAATAATTTAAATTATTAATTAAATCATTTAAAGTTATATTATTAATATCCATAATATCACCACCTTTAACATATAATAAAAGACAGTAACTCATAAGGATTAAAAACCTTAAAAGTTACTGCCTAAAAATGCGTAATTATACAAGATAATAAGCATGAGAAAAGTATAAGTGCAATTTCATATTTTTTATTTGAAAGCAGTTTTACTTTTTCCATAACTATCACCTCACAAATAAATTAACTTTAATTTACTACTTTTAAAACTTTATGTCAACACCTTTTAAAAAAAAAATAAAAAAAAGATATTCCTTTTGGAATATCTTTTAGAAATTTTGATTAGCACAACAACCTGGATCGATGTTTGTTACTATGTTTTCTTCTGAACATGTGTATTCTGGAGTATAAGTGTGCTCATAAATATGATTATTTATTATTTTTGTATGTATTGGACATATATGTTGTACTTTATGACATATATTTCTTTCTATACATCTTTCTATTGGTTGCTCAACTATTGGATCACAGCCACAATTATTTTCTTGCATTGAACATGTTTGTTCACAGCAATTATTATTAAAAAACATTTAAAATCCCCCTTACCTACTTTATAGTATGAGAGTTTTAAATGTTTGAATAGGTTATTGTTTAGATATTTTCCTCTAACGTTACTATTCTGTTGCTTAGTAATTCTATAACGTTATCACGAGATACTATTTGTATTATATCATCTTTGGGTAAATAGTTTAATAATTTACCATACAAAAACCTGCCTTCTTTAAGCCAAATCCTTATTTCTTTACCAATTAATTTTTTTAAATCCTTCATATAATACACCACCTATCTTATTTTTACTGATTATAGTGTATCACGAACAATTGTATTATGCAATACTTTTTTTAATAATAATAAAAAGTGTACATTATTGTACACTTTAAAATGGCATTTTAAAATATCCATTCTTCATCATTTTCATCATCTTTTGCATTTGTTCAAATTGATTTAAAAGTTTATTTACATCTTGTACGCTTGTACCAGAGCCTTTTGCTATTCTCTGCTTTCTAGATGCTTTTATAATACTAGGATTTTTTCTTTCTTTTATCGTCATTGAAGATATCATAGCTTCTAATCTTGCCATTTCTTTTGGGTCTATACTTACGTTATTTAATCCCATTTTTCTAGCACCAGGTAAAAGCTTTAGAAGGTTTTCAAGTGGACCTAGTTTTTTTATTTGTCTTAGTTGTGATAAAAAGTCATCTAAATCCATCTTACCAGCTTGTATTTTCTTAACGGTAGACATTGCCTCTTTTTCATCAATTACTGATTCTGCTTTTTCAACAATTGACATTATGTCACCATTACCTAGTATTCTAGATACCATACGTTCTGGATCAAATTCTGTTAATCCATCTAGTTTTTCAGACGTACCTACAAACTTAATAGGAACACCAGTTAAGTGTTTAGCAGAAAGTGCAACTCCACCTTTAGTATCACCATCCATTTTAGTTAAAATAGTACCAGTTAATTTTAGTTTATCATTAAAACCATTTATAACGTTTATTGCATCTTGACCAATCATGGCATCTATTACTAATATTATTTCATTAGGATTAACAGTTTCGTTAATATTATTTAACTCATCCATTAATTTTTCATCAACATGTAATCTACCTGCGGTATCTATTAATACTAAATCATAGCCATTTTCTTTTGCATAATTAAGACCATTTTCTGCAATCTTAACAGCATTTCCTTGACCTTCCGAGTATACTTCTATATTTAACTCTTTACCAAGTTGTTTTAATTGATCAATTGCTGCTGGACGATAAACATCACAGGCAACAAATAATGGTTTTTTGCTTTTTTTCTTTCTTAAATAATTACCAAGTTTACCAATGGTAGTCGTTTTACCACTACCTTGTAAACCAACTAACATAATTATACTTGGCTTTTTACTTAAATGTATTTCATGATCATCATTACCTAATAAATCTAACAATTCATCTTTCAATATCTTTAAAAACATTTCACCTGGTTTTAAACTTTTTTTAACTTCTTCTCCAAGTGCTTTTTCTTTTACTTTGTTAGTAAATTCTTTAACTACTTTATAGTTAACATCAGCTTCTAAAAGAGCAAGTCTTACATCACGCATTGCATCAGATATATTATCTTCTGTAATCTTGCCATAACCTTTTATTTTACCAACAGCGTTTTCTATCTTTTCAGTTAAACTTTCAAACATGTCTATCACCTTTTTTAATTATATCAAAAAAACTAGATATAATCTAGTTTATAATTAAGAATACTATAAAAGTAAATACCATTATTAAAGTTATTACAAGTATAATAGAATCAATCAATTTGTCTTTTTTCTTCTTATTCATATCCTAATATGTCCTTTATCTTATCTTTTAAATTATTATCCTTTATATTATCTACTTTTTTTCTTATTGATAAGTCCTTATTATATATTCCTAATTTTTCTTCATAAAACTTTAGTTTTTCCTCACTGGTTTTAATGTGTTTATGTACCGCGTTACGACTAATTGAATAATTTTCTGCTATTTCGCCTAACGATAAATTATCAAAATAATAATCCTCAAAATAACGCTTGTTATCATCATTTAATAATTCACCATAATAATCATATAAAATAATTAAATATTCTCTTTTTTCCATTTTACATCATATCCTTAAATAATCCATATATATATTTTTCAATATCAAAATCTTGCAAATCTTCTTCTTTTTCTCCTAATCCTATATATCTAACTGGAAGTCCAACTTCTTCTTTTATAGCGAGAACTATACCACCTTTAGCAGTACCATCCAACTTAGTTAGTACTATTCCAGTTATGTTAGTTATCTCCTTAAACGCTTTTGCTTGACTTATACCATTTTGACCAGTAGTCGCATCAATTACTAAAAATGTTTCATGAGGTGCACCACTAACTATTCTATCACCAACGTTATTTATCTTTTCTAACTCTTTCATAAGATTAACTTTATTTTGAAGTCTACCAGCGGTATCAATTAATACCATATCATAGTTTTCTTTATTTGCTTTTTCTAAGCCTTGATAAACAACACTTGCAGGATCTTTCGTGTTTTCATCTTTAACAACCTCACAGCCTATACGAGAACCCCAAACATCTAATTGTTCTACCGCTCCTGCTCTAAAAGTATCCGCTGCTACTAAAAGTACTTTTTTACCTTGCTTTTTAAACTTAGAAGCTAGTTTTGCAATGGTTGTTGTTTTACCAACACCATTTACACCAACAAATAATATTACCGTTGGTCCATCCTCATTATAATTAATCTTATTTGATAAAATATCATCATTAACATATATTATAAATAATTCATCAACTATTATTTCAGTTAATTCTTCTGGATTTGTAATCTTTTCTTTTGATACCCTTCGTTGAAGTTTATCCATAAAATCCATAACAGTATTAACGCCGATATCAGCATTTATTAATAATTCTTCTAACTCTTCAAAATAGTTTTCATTTATTTCACTATATTCTTTTGAAAGGTTAGTAAGTTTATTTACAAAACTTTTTCTGGTTTTAGATAGACCTTTATCGTATGTTTCTACTGATTTTTTATCTTCTTTTTTAAAAGCGTTTTTTATCTTACTAAATAGTCCCATAACTACCTCCACTTGGTTTTTCATTAATATTTAATTTTAATTTGCCACTTATAAAATCATCTATTGTTTTTGATGATGCTCTTCCATTTACTTCCCCGTTTTTTATAGCATTACCAATAACACTTAAATCTTTAAAAGCATATGAATTTGAACTACTAAATAATAAGTGTTTTTTATTATTAACATCACATTTATATAATAATTCAGATATTTCTAATTCCTTAAACTTCTTAAATATACCATCTTTATCAGCAACATCAAAAACCATATCACAAATACTATCTATGTCATTAATGCCCTTTGCCTTAAATAAAAGATTATAACTATATAATATATCGTATAAATCAGTACGTCTTGAATAAATATTCATCTTATACATATCTTTCATTTTATATATACCATCATTTACTTTTCTTAACCTATTTAGTCCTTGTAAACCATATTTGTCGTATACTAATTCATACATTCTCAATATACAAAAAATCACTTTTAATATATCATATTCATTTTTATTGTTACTATTAAAAGTATAACTATTTTCTTTTAATATACTATGTATTTTCTCTTCAAAATCATTAATAATATTATTATAATCATTAATTGGTACAAATAACTTTTCATTTAATAATTCGTTTATATCATTAATGTTTTTACGAACAAAAATATTGTTTTTATGTTTTAATAACAAATGTGAAATAGTTGCAAAATCTCCTTTATACTCTATTTGATTTAGCTTGCAATAATACTTGAATTTATCTCGAATTCCTTCTAATTCACTACTTAATTTTTTTAATTTATCAATGTCAGATGGATCGTTAGATTTAATTAGCTTTAAAAACTCTTGATGTTTTTCAATGAATAAAATCATACACCCAACATATTCTTTTAAATCATTATCTTTAAATATTTCATCGTAGTTTTTATAAGTACAAACTAATATTTTATATATAACATCATTAATACTCATATCTTCACCACCTAACGTAAATATTATAACAAACAATGGACAAAATATCAAAATAATAGTATAATTATACGTGTCAATTCTTTTTCTATTTAAATATAATTTGAAAGGAGATTTTTAATATATATGAAAAATAATGAAACACTTGTTGTTGCCTTAGGGGGACTTGGAGAAGTTGGCAAGAACATGTATGCAATTATGCATGATGATGAAATAGTAATCATAGATGCTGGAGTGATGTTTCCAAAAGATGAATTAATGGGTATTGATTATGTAATACCAGATTTTAGTTTTTTAAAGCAAAATGAAGAAAAAATAAAAGGATTATTTATAACCCACGGACACGAAGACCACATAGGTAGTATTTCATTTTTATTACAAATGGTAAATATACCTGTTATTTATGCTCCAAACCAAGCTTGTGGGCTTATTAAAAGAAAATTAATAGATAAGAATATAGCATATGATAATTTAAAAGTTTATACTGAAGATACGGTGGTTAAGTATAAAAATATAACGGTTGAATTTTTCTCAACTACCCACTCTATTCCAGATTCACACGGAATAATTATCACTACCCCAAATGGTAGAATAATTGAAACTGGAGACTTTAAGTTTGATTTAACACCTATTGGACCTATGAGTAATATTCATAAAATGTCTGATACTGGAAAAGCTGGTGTTAAACTATTAATGAGTGAATCTACAAATGCTTTATCACCTGGTTTTTCTAGAAGTGAATCAAAAGTTGAAGAAGAATTACAAGAAATATTTGAAAGATGTAAAGGTAGAATAATTGTTGCAACTTTTGCATCTAATATATATAGATTAAAACATATTGTTGAGACATGTAAAAAGAACAACAGAAAAGTTGCTCTATTTGGAAGAAGTATGGAAAATAATATAGAAATTTCTATAGAAGGTGGATACATAACCGATAATAACACTTTTGTGTCACCTGAAGTTTCAAATACTCTACCAGATGAAGAGGTTTGTTTGCTATGTACCGGTTCACAAGGGGAACCACTTGCAGCATTATCTAGAATTGCTAATGGTACTCATAAACAAATTAAACTTAAACCTAATGATACAGTTATATTCTCTTCTAATCCTATACCTGGTAATAATGCTTCGGTTTCTAAAACAATTAACAAATTATATTTACAAGGTGTAAACGTATTTGTTAATAATTCAGAAAATGAACTTCATACATCAGGACATGGTAATGAAGAAGAATTAAAACTTATGATAAGGTTATTTGATCCAGAATACTTTATGCCAATACATGGTGAATATAGAATGCTTAAAAAACACCAAGATATTGCAATTGAATGTGGCATACCAAGAGATCATACTTTCCTAATGCAAAATGGTGATGTACTTTCTATTACAAAAGATGGTGTTAGAGTAAAAGAAAACATAGTTGCTGATGATATATACGTGGATGGTAATCGTATTGGAGATATTGGAAACGTTGTTATAAAAGATAGAAAAATAATGGCTAATGATGGAATATTAGTTGCAATATGTAATATTAATATGGAGACGCATAAACTACTTGGAAGAATAAACATTACTACTCGTGGTTTTGTATTAGTAAACGAAAATGAAGAGTTATTAAAAGAAATTGAAGATGTTGCAACAAAAACTGTTAATAATGAACTTGCTAAACAAAATGTTAATTATAATGACTTAAAGAGTCAAGTAATGCAAGATTTATTAATGTTTGTTTATGAAAAAACAGGCAGAAGGCCAATAATATTGCCAGTTATATTAAATGTAAAAAAATAGAAGCTTAAGCTTCTATTTTTTTATCTTTACTAGGTTTCATTTTTATTAGTACAATTATAATTAATGCAATAATTACATCTAGCATAATAATAAACATAGTTATATTACTTATTTTTTGTTGTACTCTACGATTTTCTGCAATAAGAATCTTATTTTTAGTAAAATTCTTAGTATCATTTAATTGGTTCGTAAACACGTATTTATCTAATGAATTTATATAAACAACTAGTTTATTATCTTTTACTTTTAAATCTTTACCAATCATAATATAATTATCATCTATTTTATAAGCATCAATACCCTTGCTATCAATGTAATCTTTATAATTATTACCAAGATTGATTTCTAATAACATATTATAATTAACTGACGGATTATTAAACTTTAAAACCACTCCATTTTTAAATGCTTTAGAAAGTTTAACGTTATCCTTTATACTAGTTAAAGTATAAGATAAATCTATACTACCACTAATACCATTTATATTTCTACCATTTATAATTACCTTTAAATTATCATCTACGTTTACTATAATATTCCTATCTTTTCCTTTTGCTGCTACTAGGGCAAACATATTTACATTAGGTCCATATATAATAATGTCATCCTCTTTTATAGGAATTACTTTATTAATTATCGATTTTTTCTTTGGACCCAAGATATTTTTTATTTTTGTTATAATTTTAGGCTCTACTTTCTTAGTCGTAGTTGTCTTTTTTGTTGTAGTGCTTGACGTAGTTGTTTTAGCTGGTTTTGTTGTTATAAAACTAAATTTATCAACAATATTTCCATTTAAATCTTTTATGACATATTTATTATTTATTACTTCACCTGTTAAGTTTGAATCACTTAAAGTAACCTTGTATGGATCAAATTCTTTTTTTCCAATATCAATTGACTTACCAGTTTTATTAATCTTATACTCTTCACTCGATATATCATAAACATTAACATCATTTGTAATTATATTATTGTTTACGTTTCCAGAACCTGATAATGCTATCATAAATGTAACAACACAAGAATCATTATCACCTTCAGCTTTACAATTAGAATATAATTGATGAGCATCAGTTGGAATCGATATTATATTATCAGCTTTTAATGTTACAGAAGTCGTTCCTAGCTCATTACCAAGCAAACTATTATCTTCAAATTTTAATACTTCATTATTTACTATATCGGCGCTATATGTAATATTAGAATTAAGAATTACTCTTTCATGATATTTCTTTTTTGCACCCTTAAGTACATATAACGGATCACTTATTTTTGTATCAAATATAGAAAGCATATATAATCCAGGAATATCTTTTATATCTAAATATTTTATGCTTGTATTATTTAAAACTAATCCCCCTAATGAATATTTATTATTTAGTCCTTTTATTTCACTAAGATTTGGATTATCAGATGCAAATACAATACTAACAAATGCGTTTTTTGACAAATCTAATTCTGTCAAATTATTCTTTGAAACTTCAAGTTCAGATAAATCATAAAGTTCATCTAAACCTCCTACCTCATTTAATTTATTATTATATAAATGTAAAACCCTTATTTTTTTATTATTTGATAAATCAATGTTTTCAATTAAATTATCTGATAAAATTAATTCATTTAATCCAGTAAGCTTCTCTAGTCCTGTTGTATCAGTTATTTCTTTACCACTACAATTCAACTTGGTAATTGTAGACAATTCTTTATCAGTTAATGTATACATTTCTTCTACGTCTTCATCATATTTTTTCAAAACACATTGATATAGATTTTGATCATTAAATCCAGATTCTATATAAGCATTAGAATTAGATTGCCTTTTATTAATAATTTGATATGTTTTATAAACTTCACCATTTGGGTCTTTTATTATGTATTCATCACCATTTAACTCACTTGTGTATGCGTTATCACCATTAAACGTAAGTTCACTTAAATGAAATATTTGATTATGTACATCAATTGTATTTTCTTGAACATCATAAACATCACTCGTTAACTCATATAGCTTATAGTCTTGCATAGTATATCTATCTAATACATTTGTATCATCATTAGGATCAACGATTTCCATTATATTACCATTATATCTAATATTTAATCTAGATAATCCTGTAATATTTCTTTTGACGGTAGATGTATTACCTATTATTTTATTACCAAAATTAATGGTTTTTTCTTCGTTATTAACTGTATAAGCTGAACTCTCTACTTTATAAACATATATTTCACTAGTAATAGTAAGATAATTATTATTATTTTTATTAGGATTATAGTATTTACAATAAAGGTTTGTTGGATAATCGCTCCACACATTTCCAGTTATAGTACCATTAGAGTATGTTACATAATTAGTATTTGAAAGATAGCATGTATCATTTTCTGGATATGGACTAATTACATTTATAGCTGGAACATATTGAATTGATTCACCCAACTTTACATAATATGTTTTTAACAAGTAATTATTCATATTAAGATAACTTATATTTGGGGCACCACTAATATTAATCGTTTTTAAGTTTTTGTTTCCAGAAACATTTAGCATTGATAAATTAGTACTATTTCCAACATCAAATGTTTCTATATTTTCGTTATTGTTTGCATATACATTTTTTACATTATTATTATTTATTATAATACTTTCTAATTCATTGTTACTAATATCAAATGTATCTATATTTATATTACCAGAAATATCATATTGTTTTAATTTATTATTACTTAAAGATAATGATATAATACTTTCATTTGATGAAAGGCCTGTAATATTCTCAATTTCATTATAACTTAAGTTTAAATTTCCAATATTTGATAAATCACTTAAATCCATTTCACCAGATAATTTATTATTATGTAAATCTAAATACTCTAGATTTTTAGTATCACTTAAATCTATTTCCGTTAATTTATTGTTATCTAAATCAATATATTCAATAGAGTTATCCTCTGGTAAAGTTATCTTAGTTATTTCATTCTGGTACATACTTATTCTTTTTAATAATTTATTCTCACTTAAATCTATTTCACCTGTAACTGATGATTTATCAACTGATAATCTTTCTAGATTTGTTAAATACTGAATTCCATTAATACTGGAGTATTTTTTATTATATAAATTAATACTATTTATTTCTGCTAAATCGTCAGTAGCAACGTTATCACAAGATGTTGCATTCATACTATTTATTACATCACTATAAAAATTAACATCTTTAAATCCATTTGGATTTGTTTCTTCATCATAACGTAACTCTACTGGTATATCCCCATCAGAACATTCAACAACACCTTTTAATTTATTAAGACTTGGAATTATGTTTAATTGATAACCAAAAGTTAGTAAAAGTGTAATTACAATAACAAAAGACATACTTAAAAGAATTAAAGCACTTTTCTTTAATTTTGTATCTGCAAGTTTTGGCCTTCCAACACTTCTTGGCTTCTCAATATGGTTATCAAACATGTGCATAATAACACCTACCTTATATTATAGAATCCTCTATAATAATAATATCATAAATACTAATAATTAAAAAGTATTTATTAAT
>CADBMO010000029.1 GCA_902795755.1 uncultured Erysipelotrichaceae bacterium
AAACTAATGATAAAATAGTTAATTATATTTTAGGTAATGGAAATGAAGCAGATCCTGAAAGGATAAAAAAGTATGAATATTATGTAAGTAATATAAAGTATTTAGATGATGAAAACATATTAAAATTAGCGCCTTATTATGTTATACCAACAAATTATTTTGTAATTGATTTTTTACGTAATGTAAAAAATATAACTAATATAGAAATATTAAAAAATTTAGTTATAAAAACTAATGATGAAGAGATATTCAAATACTTTATTATGCTTCGCACAATAACGAAATATTCAGATAATGAATTAAGCGAGAAAAAGCCCATAAAATAGGGCTTTTTGCTTGCTTTTTTTATACTTTTATGCTACTATAAACAGCAAAATTTAAGGGGTGTTTTCACTATGGAAGAAAAAAGGGAAAAACAAATGGAGTATCTTGTAAATAAAAGCGATAAAAAGCGTATTAAAGAACAAGAAAAAGAAATAAGAAAACTAGCAAAAAAACAAGATATAAAAACATACGTATCAAAGTATGGAAATAGTAAAGAAAGCATTGAAGAGTTTATTCATTATGTTTATACTAATTTACTGTATTTTAAATTTATACAATTTAATATAGATTTTTCAAAAGAAGCTAGAAATGTATTTAGTTTAATATCTAATGAAACTGCAGTTGATTTTTTAATGTATGGTAATTTTGATGCTTCCTTTTCATCAGATGTGTTTATATCAAAGGATTATAACTTTAGAGAAAAATACGTTGTAAGTTTAATTGATAATAATATTGATTTTAAAGACGCATTAAACTTAGAAGCCAGATCATATTTTAAGCTTAATTATGATGTTGTTAACCTTGCTATTCAAAACGATAATTTATTAAACTTATTAGAAAGTTTTGACTTAGATAATTCTGATACAAAAACGGTTGAATACGTAAAAGAATATGGTCTAATAAAATATAAAGGTATGGACTTAATAAGATTTTTAAATTCTGTAGATTTTGATCTTAAAAATGATGAAGTTATTAAAATATCTAAAAAAGCAATCTATGATAATAAACCTAATATGATAAGTAGTGGTTTGATATATGATTTTTTTAACGCTATATCAAAATTTGTTATATTTAAGAACTATGATTTAAGTATTATAAGAGATATTATTATTCCTACGAAAGATGAAAAATTAATAGGTGCATACATAATTTATTACGGAGATTTAAATGTTAGTAAAGATGATTTTATGATGGCATGTAAATACTCTTGGAAAGCTGATAAGAATATTATAGAAAAATTTTTTGAATTATCACCATTAGTCTTTAATAAAGATTATTTAAGATTATATTATGAATATGGTTGTTTTGAAAATCAAGATTATGATGAAGAAATAGATAATGAATACAATTCTTTTATGACAATCGAATTTGGAGACATTAAAATTATATTAGAAGTTGTTAATAACATGATTAATACTCTTAATAATATTGTTTTGGATTCTTGTTATAAGAAAAGAATAAAAAAACTATCATATGGTAAACTAAATGATATTAATACCTATTTAAATAGAATTGAATATTTTATAGATATTTTAATCAATATTAATTTATTATCAAATAAAGAAAATGAAATGTTTGATAACGTTATTTCTAATTTTGTAGATTTATCTATTAACATGATGAAAAATAAATATTTTGATTCGTTTTTAGATCCTATAGATATATTAAAAAACTATGAAATAAATAATAAATCAGTAAATGATAGAATCATTGATTATTTGTTGGGAGATTCAAATGAGGTTGATTTAAATAGGATTTATAATTATAAAGATTCTATTTGTGACATTAAATATTTAGATGATAAAAACATATTAAAAATAGCACCATATTATATAACCGATGATAATTATTATTATAAAAAGTTTATAAAAATGGTAGATAGAATATCTAATGCATCTATATTATATGATGTGGTTGATAAAACAAATAATATAGATATAATTTATGATTATATGCTTATATGTAAAGATAAAAAAAGTGTTAGAGAAAAATATTTTAGGGATAAAGATCATTCCTTTGAAAAAAAGCCAAAAAAATAAGGAGGTGTTTATATGTCTTCAGAAAAGAAAATGGATAAAAAAATGAAAAAGGCTATTTTAAATTGTGATTTAAAAACCTTTGAAGAATTATTTGACGATATTTACTCAAGTAATGATGATGCTAAAATGGTTTATGTTTTCATAACTAAATATGCAAAATATCATAGTGCAGGATTAGATCCATTTAATGGTAATGATGACCTTTTTAAAAAAATGCCACAAAGTTTGTTGTATGAATTAATTTTAAATCATAAGACACAATGTTTTACTCGTTGTATTTTTAAGGCATTAAATGAAGATAATAAGGTTAAATACTTAAATACCATAATATCTTTTAATGATTTTAAAGGTAGAATATATGATTTAGATTATAATACAATTAATAAATATATTACTAAAGAATACATTGATAAGCTAATTGAATATGATAAAGATAAATATTATACTAATCGTCTTTTATCGCTTTTAAAATATTATTATCCAGAGGATGAAGAATTAAAAAAATACATCTTAGATTATTTAATTAAAGAACATGGTAAAAAGATAATTATCAATATAATAAGAGATTATCAAGAAATAAAAGGTGGTAAAGCCATAATAAATTTAGTTAAAGATAGTATTATATCACCAAGGCCTAACTATGATAAAGAATTAGATAATGATTATTATAATTCTAATTATTATTATAAAGATATTTCTGATAAAAATATATTTCATAATGACAACGTAAATTACATAGTATCTTATAATATTATTAAAGAATATGTTTCAAGGTACAAAGAAATTAAAACGCTAATTCACGGATTGGATTTTGTTTTAGATACAAATGATAATAATTTATTTACATATTACTATTTGTTAAACTATAAGAATTTACCTATACCTGATAAATATAAGTTATCTGTAATATGCAAAAAATGTAATTATAATAACAAAAAAGAATTTAAGGAGTTTTTAGACTATTATATATCATATTATAAAGGTACTATTGTTGATATTAAGCCAATACTTAAGCATAGGTATGATTTATGTGATATAGATGGTTTTGAGTTTAATGACTTATTTAAAATAGGTGATATTGATGATATTTTACTGGTCATAAAAGATAATATTAGTAAATTAAAAGAAGCAATAGCATCTCCTTTATATTTATCTCAAAAAACATCTGTTAAACAATCAAATAAAGCGGCTAGATTACAAATAATATTTAAAAATACTATAAAAATGGCAGATGCTATTAAAGATAGAGTTGACGTTCATGATTACATTGATGAGTTATATGATATTTTAAAAGCGTCTAATTATTTTTATAATAATAATTTAAACGTTTTATACATGGCAGAAAATACTGTTTGTTTAAGTGATAGAATTTGTAATGACATTGTAAGTTTTATACTAGGTGATGGAAATGAGGCTAATACAAATAGAATAATATATTTAAAAGATAAGATAAAAAATATTAGATCATTGGATGAGGAGAGTCTAATTAAATTAACTAGTGAATTGTTAAAAACAAAAGATTATGATTTGATTTTATCATTTTTAGAAAACACTGCATGGCATAGTAACATACAAGTACTTGAAGATATGATAGTTAATACTAATGATTTAAATATAATTGCTGAATATATTTATCTTACAAAAGATAGAGATTTATTAAAAAAGAAATTTGTAGATAAAGATAAATATTTAAATTATTGTGTAGATAATAATATAAGAAAAAAATATGAAATAAATAAAGTGTTTTAACATATATTAGGGGGTTAAAATATGTTTGAAGATGCAAAAAAAGAAATAGCAAAAAAACGTGCTGTTCATAATAGAAGTTTTAAAGAATATTATGATGTTTATGCTAATTATTATGGTAGTGTTCAAGCTGAGCTAAATAAACATGCATTAATAAGGGATTTTGTTAGAGATGTTGCAGGTGGCAAAACCGAAGGAATGTATAAGGCAATAAAAAAAATTCCTGATGAAACCTTATTAGATATGCTTTATAACTATTTTGATTATTACTTTCAACATAATTTGATAGGTGGTTTAAGTAAAGAAAATGAACAAGAATATATTTATCATATAATGGATTTAAAAGATTTTGAGGAAAGGATTGATTTATTTTGTAGTAATCCATGGAATAATGACTTATTAGATAAAAAATATATTGATGCCTTAACCGAAAAAGGTTTATTGCATATTCTTCTTAAAAAAACTCCTATTTCCAATAATGAATTAGAAAGCTATGCAATAGATTTGTTAATTAAAAAACACGGGAAAGATGGTGCAATTAAACTTCTTGGTCCAGCAACTAATAGATCGTTTGATCATTACAAAGTATTTTTAGAAAAAGTATTAACTACTAAAAGACCAAATTATGATATAAATTTAGAAAGTAGTTATTATAATAATAATTATTATTTTGATAATTATATATTTGATACAAAAGAAGAATACCAAAATAATTATAATTACATTTCAATGTTTAAAATAATTGATATTGTAATTGATAAATATGTTAATGAATATAATTCCGACTTAACTGACTTGTATGAACTTATTAAAGCAACAAACGATGAATATTTAATCAATTATTTTACTTTAAAATCTTTTAAGTTTATTTTAAGTTATGATCATTCTATTAAAAATATAAATAAATATGTTTTTAAGGGAAATGAAGACCTTATACGTAGATTTCTTCTTGAGACAAAAGAAGATATAAAAATGTTAGACGTATGTGATATTTTATTTTATAGATATGATTTAGACATAGACTTTATTAAAACTATTATATCTAAATATAACATTAATGATGAAGAAATATTAAAGATAATCCAATGCTATGTTGATAGACTTAAAAATAGAATTGACGGTTTATTAAATTCAAAAATAACAATTAAAAAAACGGATGAAGTAGAAATATTTGAAAATGAATTTAAACATGTATTAAAGTTTATATCAATATACCCATATCCAAAAAAGTTAAAAAACGAAATAGTGTATTTAATTAAACTTATGAATAGAGTTAATAATAAGATAAATCTTGATTTAAATATTTTTACGTTTATATGTGATTATAAAATTGAAAATGATGACGTTAGTAAAGAAGTGGTTGATTTCATTATTGGTGTAGGAAATGAAGTTAATTATCAAAATATATATAGATATGAAAAAGAAATATTAAGTTTAAAATATTTAGATAATAATAGTTTAATAAAACTAACTAAATGTTTAATTTCATTAAATGACAAAAAATTATTATTTAAGTTTTTAGAAAATAATTCAAAACATTTTGATATAACTATATTAAAAGATATTATTTTAAATACTAATGATAAAGATATTATTGCAGAATATG
>CADBMO010000030.1 GCA_902795755.1 uncultured Erysipelotrichaceae bacterium
AAAAGTAGTATGGTTTAATTACCATACTACTTTTTTATTATGCTAAATATAAATCCAAAAAATTTTAAAGTACTTTTATTTGCTAATAAATAAAACAAGTTTTTTAATCCAAATCTTTTTACGTACTTATTTTTCTTAAAATTAGGATATGCATTAATTAATTTATCATAACTATATTCTAATAATTCATTCCTTAACACTTTATCTCCTACTTTAACTACTCTATAAAATGACGAACCTAGTGTATACCTTACGTATAAGTATTCTAATTCTTCTTCATATTTTTCATATAACTTATTTTTTTTATAATACTTTATGGTCTCATCTAATACGGTAAACACATCTTTTAGTTTATCTGTTTTACAAGTGGTTATAGACCCATCTCTTTGCATATAATGAACGTAAGCGTCATTAGCATATTCTTTATTTTTTAAATATGGAAATATTTCATAACAAAATTCGATATCTTCATAATATACACCTTTTCTAAAATATATATTATTTTTAGTAATAATATCTTTTCTATATAATCTATTCCATACTACTGCCCTTACGGCAAGTAGTGGATGTATATCTTTGTTTAACACGTCATATCTTTGATTATTAGGATATTCCCATATGAAATCACATTCTACTGAATCAGTATCTTTTTTTATTTTAGAGTACATCTTTTCATATAAATCTAAATCTATATAATCATCACTATCTAAAAATGTTATATACTTACCAGTTGCTTTTTTTATTCCTTCGTTTCTCGCAATGGATACTCCACCATTTTTTAAATGTAATGCTTTTATGTTTTTATATTTTTTAGCATATTCATCAATAATGTCTTTGCTACCATCGGTAGAACCATCATTAACTATTATTATTTCTAAGTCTTTAAAAGTTTGATTTATTAAACTATCAAGTGTTTTTCTCAAATACTTTTCAGTGTTATAAACTGGTACTATTACGCTTAGTTTAACCATTATTTTCCACCTACCAATCTAAGTGGTAAATATATTTTATGATATATAAGTGTACATACCACCTTAAACTTAATACTTTTATTCTTATAATAAATATTATTTTTATAATTAGGATACTTTTTTCTAATAATATTTCTTACTATGTTTACTTTATCTTTTCTATTAAACTTTAAAAATCTAAGTGATGCACTATATAACAAATGCTCTATATATAAATATTCTAATTCATCTTTATAATTATCGGTTATATTTTCAGATAAATAACCCATTACGTTAAAGATGCTTTCTAAAACTTTATTATATTTAATTTGTTTCATAGAAGAACCTCTTCTAATAACGTAATGATAAAATGCTTCATTAACATATTTAATATTATTAGTATACATTCCAAGAAGTGGTACGGTTGCTAAATCCTCATATATAACACCTTCCTTAAAGTAAATATTATTATCTTTAAATAAAGATGCTTTATATAACCTTGCAACAGGTCCCATATGAGATGTCATATAATTTTTACTTGGATCATTTTTAATGTTCCAATAATTATTAAAGTATATGGTTTTATCATTTTCTTCTTTTAAAATATCACAAATAACTATGTCAGCTTGCATACTAATCATTTTATCTATCATATTTTTATCAACGTAATCATCACTATCAACAAAGGTAATATACTCTCCCTTAGCTTTTTTAATGCCTAGGTTTCTAGCAGCTCCCTGCCCCTTATTTTTTTGTTTATAATACCTAATAATACCTGGATACTTTTCTTTATACTTTAAAATAATTTTTTCACTATTATCCATCGTACCATCATTAATAAGTATTATTTCAATGTTTTTATATGTTTGTTTTACTAAACTATCTAAGCATTTTTTTAAATATGCTTCAGTATTAAAAACAGGTACTATAATACTTACTTTCATATGTATCACCTACAATTCATCTATGTATTTTTTAAGTGCTGTAACAAAATTATTAGACTCTGCTTCATACTTAGCAGGTTTAAAACTCTTTATATCTTTTAACACTTGTTTTAAATCACTTGTTTTATAAAGTGGTAATATGTACTTTTGTTTTGCAAATTCCTTTACTATTTGTAATTGATGATCATTGGTATGCTCCCTATACTTCTTAAGTCTAGGTACAACGATTACTTTCTTATTCATAGAAAGGCACTCAGTAATTATACCAACACCACCATGTGCTATTACTATTCTAGCTTCATCTATTAACTCTTCAACTTCTTTTTTAGATACAAAGTCAAAGCATTCTATATTATCATCTTCAAACTTAGTATGACCAGTTTGTGCAACTATCCTATCTTTTATATATCCCTCTTTTTTAAGTTTAGACACCTCTTTTAATATTCTATCAAATGGTTTATCTTGGGTTCCTAAAAGTATTAATATCATCTAAAAATCCACCCCTCATATTTAGCTTTTGGATATAATTTAAGCATTTCCTTCCACTGCACAATAAATACGTCTGATATTGGATAAACTAATCTTCCTGCTAAAGTTTTAGTTTCAATGTTTGCAAAACTTTCTATATATATTACTTTTCGTCTAAATATCTTTGCAATATAACACATTGCAACACATGTATGTGCACCAGTTGTAACAACTACATCTGGTTTGAATTTCAAAAATATCTTAAAGCTTTTAATTATGTTTACTGGTATGACAAAAATATACCTAAGCATATGATCTTTATTACCTGTTAATAAGTAATCAACCTTACTTTTATATCTAGCTTTTAAATAATTAGTAGATTTATGTTTTTCAGTCACTATTTTGTAGTCATATTCTTTAAACAAACTCTTTAATTGTAATAACTCAGTTAAATGACCACCCATACTAGATATAAACATAACTTTTTTCATGTTATCACCTATTTAAATTATAACAAATGAATAAATAAAAGTAAATTTATAATGTAAAAACAACTAGCCTATTAGATAGTTGTTTTTATAATTACTAATTATTAACTTTATATATTCCAAATGTTGTTTTATTATCTTTTATATTACGTTATCCTTTTTAAATTCCTTTTTAATCATTTCATATATATGTAATCTTTCTTCCTTAGTAAATATATCTTTTTGCATCTTTATTCTACTTCTATTCCATTTCCAAAAGTTATATCCAAAGTGTTTATCTTTATATTTTTTATCAAATATTTTAATTACCCGCTTATATCTTGGAAAAAGCCAAAAATGTACGTGAGGAGTTTCATTATCACGATATGCATCATTCATTAAACAAGTAAAGTTGAACATAGTAGCACCAAATACTTTTTTTATTACTCTTTCCATTTCTTTTTCAAGTTTACCTAACTCTATCCATTCTTCGCTTGTCATATCAGATAAGCTTTCTTTATGACCTGATATTATGCATTGTCCCAAAAAGTCTTGACACCAATCACAAAAAACTATTTCAAAATATTTACCCTTATATAGTTCCATAATTACTCACCTTCAATGATTTCAAATTCAATACCAACTATTTTTGATGATTTAACTTTTTCTTCACCAAAAATATCATAAAAAGCTTTTATAAATTCTTCTTTATTATAATCTAACGTGTTATTCAATACTTCTTTATGATTCCAAAGATCATTTATATTATTATAAATATACTTATTAATAACCTCAACATTTATTTCTTTTTCTTCATCGTTAAAAACAATAAACTTTATATTATCACCAGTTTTAATCATATTTGATTTTTCATTTAATAGACGATATTCAATTGTTTTTTTGCCTGATATTATATCATTATATACATCTGGATATATTTTATACTCATAATTATTCATTATCTTACCCTATTTTAATATTATCAATACTTATTAATTCATGATTATCAAATACTAGTTTAAACGTCTCGCAATAATTAAAGTGACCATCAAAGAAATATTTACCATTATAACTATAGTTTAATTTATCGTCTACTATTTTTACGTCACACCAAGTTTTAAGTAAGTATGATATTGCAGTACCATGAGTAACTATTAATACTCTTTTATTTTTGTTATCGTCTAATACTTTATTAAGTGCTAGAATCATTCTTTCTCGAACTTCTTTTTGGCACTCTCCATTACCTATTTTATAATCTTCATCTAAAAATTGTTTTCTTTCAAAGTTTTCTGGTAATTCATCCCAAGATGTTATACCAAACTTTCTTTCACCAAAGTCTTCGTCTATTAGTATATCTAAGTTGTTTTTTTCTGCCACGTATTTAGCAGTTGATATAGTTCTTATATAATTAGATGAATATACTTTATCAATATTGATAAATTCATTTGATTCACTTACCTTCTTAGCAATTTCTTCACCATTAATAGAAAGTATTTTCTTTTCATTTTGTAATTGAAGTGAATCACTATTTTTTAAATAAGTATGTTTCATAGGCTCAGAATGTCTCATTAAATATACTATTGTCATATACAATCCTCCACTATTATTTTATCAATTATAAGTAGCAATAACAATTAATATATTATATAAGTGTAAAGTAAAAAGCTTAACAAATGTTAAGCTTTTATTTCATCTTTTTTAGATGTGGTTTTATCATCTACGTATGGTTTTTTTTCTTTTTTATCCGATTCTTTTTCAGTAGACGGGTGCATGATTTTTGCAGCAGTTTCAAGCATCTCATTTAACCTTTTAATTGCTTCCTTATCCATATCAGCAAAATACTGTTCAATTTGTATAGGTGATGAATACTTAGATATCTCTTCATCCATATCTTTTTTTGTTTTTTCATATAGTTGTTCATCTGTTTCTTTTTCAAGTCCCTCTGAAGTTTCTCCATAAATATCACTGAATTTTGACATTATAACCCTCCATTTTTAAACTAAAAATCATAATCATCCATTTCATCAGGTTCTAAAGATACTCTTCTGACTGATTTAGGTTTACCCTTATCAAGTACTTTTTTAGCATCTATTAGTTCTTGTCTTTTAGCTTTTCTATTCTTCTTAGGAAGTGGTTTTTCATCCTCTATTTTAGTGATTACTGGTTCTTCTTCCTCTTCTTCATCTTCATACTCATCATTTAGTTTATCTATTTTTTTCTTTAATTTTTCTATTTTCTTTTCTTTTGAAGTAAATAGTTTCTTTAATAATTTAATAAACCATACAAATATAATTAATCCTAATAATAGTATTAATAGTACTAATCCGTTATCTTTAACCAAGTCTTTTTTACCATACCTAATTAATCCATCAGTTACTTTATCATATATATAAAAACCTTTTTCATTAGTATCTAAATTAATGCCATATACTAAATATTGATTATTATTTTGATATGGTAAGTAATTATAACCAAAATAGTTAACGTCGTTATATTTAAAATTAACTTTCTTATATACGTATAAAAATTCATTTGGAGCATCTAAAAGTATTATACTAGTTATTCCATTCGAAACATAATATAGCTCCTTATACGTACCTTTATCATATATAAATAATCTAACGTTATCATCTTCATCTTTTAATGCTACTAACGTCATACCTAACTTTTTATTTTCATATGATGGGATCTCTTCCCCACCAAGTTTTAAAACACTTTTTTTAAAGTTAACTGGTATTTCTTTTATATCAGTATCTTTTCTAACTACGATATAGTTTTTTCCACCTACTTTTACTATTATAGGATCTTTTTCTTCTACCGTTACGTTAATTATATAAGTTTTGGTATCACCGTTTTCAGCGGTTACCATAACCTCTATTTTATTAAGTCCTTCTTTTACATTTATATCTCCGATACCAGTTACTTTAGCCTTGGTATCATTTTTTTCAGCATCAATAGATATTTTTTCAACACCACTTGGTACTTCTACGTTATACTCAGTTGTGTTTTTATCAAACTTTGGTGATAATTCATAACTATCAATAGAAAGTGATTTTAAAGTATTATCATTACTTTTATTATTATCTACGTTTGCTACCGCACCTTCTAAATTAGAAGATGAACTCATGTTAGTAGTAGCAGTCGTTGAACCACTATAACACTCTGATACAGAATCATAATCATATATAGAACCATTTACAGCCTTAAATGATGCAGAACCTTCTGAAATTGATTTAAACGTGTATGAATTTGTTCTACTATCACCATATACTCCTACTACTTTTAAAGATCCACTTACTAGTTTTACTTTTGAAGAATCGTAGCTTAAAGTATATTCCCAAGAACCAGAATTAGATGGTACCGTAGCACTAACGGTAAAACTACTTCCAGTTTTAACACTTCTAGGTGCACTAACGCTTATTGTACATCCTGCTTTTATAATACTAAGATTAAATAGCATTGATATAGTAAACACTAATGTTCCTATAAATATTTTTTTATTTTTCATAAAACCCTCCTATTGTGTAATAGTATATTGACCTAATATTTGTTTTTTTAATAACAATAAATCTTTTATTGTTGCAGAAGATGATTTAGATATCTTTGCAGCTTGTAAATATGAACCACTTAAGTTCTTATCCTTTAGCAAGTATTTCTTTAACAATAATAAGTCTTTAATATTTATTACTCCATCACCAGAAATATCTCCGTATATAACAATTTCATAAGTACTACCATTTATGGTTACTTTATCACCAGTTGCTATTTTACCACTAGATTTATTAGCACTTGCACTTAGTCTACTTAGTATATTACTAACGTTAGTACCTACACTTATACCAGATATAAAGTTACCACTTAATTTATATCCTGAATTAGTAATCTTATTTGTAGCACTTTGAGTAGTTACAGCCTTCGTAGTTGTCTTTGTTGTTGCTTTCGTTGTAGTTGTAGGAGTAGTTGATCCTCCAACCGTATCAGTTGTTGATAATTTAAATGCAGTAGATGGCATATAATCATAAACTGGTATTACAAATGTATATTTATTATTAATTTTACCAGCACTATTATATGAACTAAACGTTGTAGCAGCTTCACTTCTAGGTGCCATAATATTAGTCATATATTGATGAGTATATGCATTATATGTTCTATAACTTGCAGTATTAAATTTTTCAAAGTAAATGGTATCTTGTCCTTTACCAATATATTTTGATGCTAAAAACTGTGCTCCACCAGTAATAGCTTTTTGAATACCATTCCATCCTTGATCTTTAGCATATTGTAACCCTTTAATATAGTTATCAGCACCAGAGTATGCTCCTATGTTATAAAAGTTATAATATCCTTCATAACCAGATACCGTACCTGATACTGCAGATGTCTTTTTAGAACCTATTTCTTGTACAACCCTAGATGCTAGGTGTACTGGGTTTATGTTAGCGGTCTTTCCCGCTTCAATAAAGGCATCTTTATAAGATTTAGTTTTACCATTTTCAGTAAAAGACCCTTCCATAAAAGTACCATTTAATACACTTTGTACCGTATCATTTTGTGAAGAGTCATAGCTTAACTTTTCAAACATAAATAAATATTTTGGCATTAAGAAGTTTCTAGCGTCCATAAAGTATGCTACCGCATCCTTACAAGGTGCATACCAACTATAACCATCTACTACTATTCCGTTAGGATTAGCAGAATCTTTAAAGAATAATGATGGGTATGCACTTGATACCGCACTTTCACCCTTTTGACTTTCTGCCTCAATAGCATCAGACCATTTTAAATTAGTATAATTAGCGGTAAAAGTCCAGTTATTATGTTCCGCATGTATTTTTCTTAAATATGGCTTGTAGCTTTCAGGAAAGTTTTTAATATTGTTTTCAAACGTAGTATCATCTGAATATGAGTATTTGTTAACACTAACACAATTAGACCATACATAACCAGTATATTGTCTGGTTGCATAATCAAACCTTACTCCGTACCATTGTCCACTATTACCATTTACGGTACCATTTTTTAAATTTATATATTCTAAATCTTGATTAGTTTGTACTTGTACGTTATCACTACCATTTTTAATAATAGAATAATTAGTACCCGGACCAATTCTAACATTACATACTGAATTAGCTCTATAAATAGTATAAGATGCCGCATTAATACTAGGCATTATAAAGAATAATGAAAAACTAGCTAGTAAAAATAATAATACTTTTCTTTTCATATGCCGACACCTACCTATTCTATTCTAAGTAGATTATAGCACAATAATAGACATATTTTTTACATATTGTAAATTTTTAATCAAATATGTGTAAAGTATTGTAAAAAAATGTCATTTTTTTTAAAAATAGTAGAATAATAAAAATAGATATATGTTATAATTTGTAATTTAAAATCAAATAATGTATAATTATATATGCGAAAAGATGTGATTAAATGAAAAGAAAGAAATTTAAAAAAACGTCATTATTGTTAATACCAATGATGATTTTATACTATATAGTAACAAGTTTGTATATTAAAGAAATATACTATTACAACGCTCCAAGTAGCATAATGCAGTATATTGTATATGGTGCAATAGCACTTGCTGGACTACTAGTTATTATATTTACAATTTGGGGATTAACTTGTATTCTTAAAAACAGAACTAAAACATACATAGTATTCTTTATATTCTTAATATTAGTTACAGGTGGTCAATACTTTGTAACATATAATGCTAGTAAAGTATCAGAATCAATTGCTAAAGTAACAGATAATTTTACTACGTACTCAAGTAGTTTAATTGTTTTAAGAGAATCAAACATAAAAAAATCTAGTGATATAACTGGTAAAGTTGGCATGATTAGTGACACAAAAAGTATGGAAGGATACGTAGTTGCTAAAAAACTAGCAAAAAAGGAAAACATTAGTAATAGTTCAATTACAAAGTATGATGACTATACTAATATGCTTAAAGATTTATATGATAAAAAAATAGATGCAGTATTAATAAGTAGTTCATACGCTGATATGTTTTCTACTGATGAACAGTTTGAAAACATAAAAAACGATGTTAAGGAAATTGCTAAAAAAAGTGTTACACAAAGAAGAAAAAAATCAAAATCAACAAAAACTTTAACAAAACCATTTACGGTGTTGGTTATGGGTGTTGATTCAACTACTAACTCGCTTAAAAACAGCAATTCATTTAACGGAGATACATTAATGCTTATGACATTTAATCCTAAAACAATGAACGCAACAATACTTAGTATTCCAAGGGATACTAGAGTACCAATTACATGTAATAGAAATAGATTAAATAAAATAAACTCATCTTCAATGTATGGTACTGATTGCGTTATTGATACGGTATCAAACTTAACAGGAGTTGAAATAGATTATTGGGTTAAAGTAAACTTCCAAGGTGTTGTATCACTAGTTGATGCGGTTGGTGGTGTTGAAGTTGACGTTCCATATGCATTTTGTGAACAAGATAGCAAAAGACGTTGGGGGAAACATACTGTATACGTTGAAAAAGGTAAACAAACACTTAATGGTGAACAAGCTTTAGCATTTGCAAGAAATAGACATACATGGCCAGAGTTTTGTGGTAAAAAATATTCTAAATACGTATCCAATGATTTTATAAGAGGACAAAATCAACAAACCATAGTTAAGGCACTTGCAAATAAATTAAAAAGCACTTCAAGCTTATCACAAGTATATAAATTATTGGATGTACTTGGTAATAACATTGATACAAATATATCAAAAGATACAATGATTACAGGTTTTGATACATTTAAAAACATTATTACTAAGTCTAAAAACATTAATGGTGATGATTTTATTGGTACACAAAGACTATACTTATCTGGAAGGGATAAAATGATTAATGGTATATATTACTTTGAACATTATGAACAAAGTTTAGATGAAATAGTATATGCTATGAAAGTAAATCTTGGCCTTAAAAAACCAATAATGGATAAAGATTTTTCATTTTCAATTAATGAGCCATATGAAGATGTACAAATAGGAAAAGGAACTTATAAATATTAAGTTCCTTTTTTATAAATATGCTTTTAACGTTTCAACGTTTTTTTCTTGCATTGATACAAATACATTAAGTAGCTTCCTAATTCTTTTATCAGCCTTTTTTTGATTTAACAACCTTCTACCTTCTATTATACCCATATTAGTTCCTTGCATTAACATCTCAGCAATCTTTGAATCACTATCATCTTTCATCATTCTCATATTAACTCCCCACCAAGTCATCATCTTATTCATAATGTTTGTCTTATGTGGTGCGTCTTTACTATACTTCGAATAAAGTTTATTAGCACTATCAGATACCGCTTCATAATCAAAGTATTCCTCTAATAATACCATACGGAACCTTTCATCTTTTACTTTACTAATTAAAAAGTTAATTGCATCCATACCCATGGTTGCTCCTTTGTTTAATTCATCCAATACATTTATATTATCCATAATTAATACTCCTTTCATAATTAGTATTAATTAAATATTTAATTATATACAAAAAAAGTAGTTTAACTACTTTTTCTATTTCTAAATATTATAAATTTTTGTACACTCCAACTTATAATTGATAAAGCCAGTTCAATAACTAGTTTAATAATATATCTGTTAGCACCTAAAACATTTACAAAATAATTTAATAAGTATGTATTAATTAGTAATATTATAACTGCTAATAAAACATATTGAATAAATGATACAACGGTTTTATTCTTACTTTTAAATACTAAGTTTTTATTTAACGTGAAATTAAAAGTACCACTTGCTATTCTTGCTAAAACGTTAGATAAAACTATGTTATTAGATATCAATGATATTATTACGTATAATGAATAATCCAATAAGAAACTCATAAAAGATACAGATATATATTTAAATATCTCTTTATATACTTTATATGAATCTTTTATGGTATCAAAATGTGACCCACTATTATTATCAATATAAATAACTTTTATTTCTAACTCTTTTATATCTATCCCATTTAATGGACATTCTAACAAGACGTTCATTTCATATTCAAAGCGTTCTCCCTTTACTCCTATCATAAAATCCATTAATTCATCACTAAATGCCCTTAAACCTGTTTGTGTATCATACACATGTATCTTTGATACAATATGATAAACAAACCTGGTTATGGTGTTACCAAACCTACTTCTAAGTGGAGTATTTTTAGAAATCTTTCTTTTACCTATATAAAAAGTCTTTTTATCTTTCATTACCGCGTTACAAAGTTTTAACGCATCTTTTATATCATGTTGCCCATCTGAATCCATAGTTACTACAACATAATTTTTTTTATAATGTTCTTTTATATACTTATAACCAGTTTTTAAGGCGTGCCCTTTCCCCTTATTAGTAGAATATGAAATAACTTTTGCACTTTTTAATTCATTAAATATTTTATTATACTCTTTACCACTTCCATCATTAACCACAACAATATCAAGATCTTCATGAGTTAGCTTATCAACTAATTTTATTAACTTATCATCTGGTTCATAAGATGGTATTAAAACTATTATTTTATTCACTACTACGTTTCCTCCTTAACCTACGTTTAAATAAAGAAAACTCTTTACCTAAACATCTAAAACCATATATTATAAGCCCATAATATAAATCTTTAATTATTTCTTCTTTACTAGAGAAAAAGTCAGTTTTAAGTATAATTCTTTGTCTTAATGACAATAGCTTTAGTATTTTAATATTTCTAAATTTTAATCTTTTTATGTTACCAAGTGCGCTTTTACAATATATCAATTTACATGTTAAATTAATCGTAATACAACCTTTATCACCAAAGTTTGGACAGCCAGCTATACAACACCCATTAATATCAGATCTACCTGATAATCTTTGTGCAATACACTGATTATTTTTAAAATCACATAAATCTTTAAAATAGTATGTATTAATCTCTCTTATCGCTTCATTATATATGTATTCTATTCTTTTTTTTCTTTTCTTAATATTTAGACCCTTAACTATCTTTTTTAAGCTTTTATCCTTAGTAGTAAAAAACACTTTTCTAAATAAAAAACTCTTGTATAAAAATAATAGCTTTGTACTTCTTAATTCCATATTTACCTCTTTATTAAATTATAACATGATATTATATTAAAAAAATAATATAAAAAGAAAAACGTATACCTAGTTAATATTAACGTTTATTTTCTTAAAGTTTATCTTATAGGCTAATATATTTGCTATAACAACAACTAATCTAAATACCATAAGAATCCATACTCCTGTAATAAGATTATAAATAAACCATAAACCATTATTAATAATGTTTCCAATACGTAGTTTTTGAAGAGTATTCCAATACCACATATAGTACGTAACAAAACAAGGTGTTAATACTGATAGAATTGATATACTAGTATGTGGTACTAAAACCCATACTATTAAATGTAATAGTATAAATAATAGTGGTATAAAATTATAATTTATTTTGTCTTTATAAATATAAACAAATGATCTAATAGCAATTATTAAATACATTAAAGATGTAACAAGATCATTATTAAAATAGTATACCAAAAGACAACTTAAATTAAATAAAAACGTTAATACATATACTATTTTTTTTGATCTTACAAATGCAATATAAGTACTAATCAAAACTGCAAATATTTGAAATATAATAGAATAGTTCATAAATATCTCACTTCTTTTTATTATTTAATAACATTATACCATAGTTTAATATGTAATATAAAAAATAGATATGAATCACTAACAAAGAACTATACTATAGAATTAAAAAAAGAGCTTTTTTAAAGCTCTTTTTCTTAAGTTTTAAAATAATTAAACAAATTATCAAATGAAGCTCATGAGTTGGCATTAACGGACTTAAGGTTCAAATAGATAATAGTAATAGATTACTAACTGTTTATACATAATATAACTATGTTAAGCAATCAATTACTTTTTACCCCTTTTATAAACGAGTTGTCCACCTTTTTCTTTATTTATTATTTCATTTATTTCATCTAATGTATATTTTATTTGATAATTATATAAATGCTTAAGTGGATCGTAATGTGGATACTTTTTAATGATTATTCCATCATCTTTAAATTTTTTCTGTAATTCATCAAAATCAATATATCTGGGTATCATATAATACTGTAGTGTAGATATATCGTCCAACAAAGTACCTTTCTTATTATGTTCTATCTTTAATTCAACATCAATTCCATCTTTTCCAATATCATTGATTATTTGTCTCCATAAAAAATTGTACATAAAATGTGTATTTACAATAATCTTTATCTTTGGCTTTTCAATTTTGGCTATTTTATTATCAATTTTTTCTAATGTTTTTTTTCTCATAATATCTTCCTTTCTTTAGCTGTATATTATAAACTATATACTCTATAATTTCAATACCATCTCTGCATTCATAAAAACATTTAAACTGTATTATTTTTTTTCTTTTATTGTTTTTATATAACAAAAAAATCAACCATTTCTGATTGATTTTATATATCAAAGTCCGAAAAGTTTGAACAGATTCGTCAATGGAGCGAGTGTCGTAGATATCTACAACTCTTTCTCTAGTGATACGATAAATATCACTCACTACTAATAATATACCATATTTATGGATAAATTCAATTAAATATAATAAATTTATTAAAAAAAATGATATTTAATGCTATAATTATATCAATACATATTATTGTTAGGTAGTGAATTAATAAAATGATTATGGATAAAGAAAAATGCAAAGAAGTAATTATTAGACTAAATAATTATTTTAATAATAGTGAACCTGCAAATATAGAGTTTCCTTCAAAAGTACAATATAAATCAAACGAATATTATTTATATATGTTTTATTCTTGTTTACTAGATTATGGTATGAAATCCAAAATGTATCATAAAAATTTAAGTGAAACATACATGAAATATCCTCAAATTTTTAATCCTAATTATGTTCTAAAAATGGATGAAGAAGAATTAAAAGTAATTATAGTAAATAATATTCATCCAAGATATCCCAATGTTGCAACAAAAAAATGGTTAAAACTATCAACTATACTAAAAAAATATAATGATATTTCAAATTATCTAAAAGAATTTAAAAATTTTGATGAACTTAGTTGCTTCATAAGATCTATTAATGGTTTTGGACAAAAAACTGGTGGATTACTGATTAGAATAATATGCGATTCTAAAATATGCAATTTTGAAGAAGAAGTAAAGGCAATACCTATAGATACACATGATATTGAAATTAGTTATTTAACAGGAATAATTGATTCTAAAAACATTTCAAGTAGTCAAATTGATGATTTATCCAATACTTATGTAACTATAGGTAATGAATTAAATATTAATCCTAGTGACATTGACAAATATCTTTGGGAAACTGGCAATACTTTTTGTAATAAGAAAAATTGTGATGAGTGTCCATTAAATGCCATATGTAAAACAAAGACATAAATTAAAGTACTAAGAAAGATGATTACATACCAATTTCGTAATCATCTTTTCCTTTGTATTTATTTTTATCATTTTCCTTATTCCAAATATAATCATCTTGAATTGATTCAATAGTTTTATCACTAAATATTTTGTGAGTATATAAATCTTTTGAAAATTTCCAATAATCTTCACGT
>CADBMO010000031.1 GCA_902795755.1 uncultured Erysipelotrichaceae bacterium
TTAAGAAAACTAGTTTCCTTCATTAATATATCCTCCTTTCTATTAATTTCTTAATAGAAAGCATACTAACCTATTTATGGTTCCTCACTATTATTGTTCTACATAATACATATAAAACCCTCGAAAAAAATAAAAAAAGCAAGTTTAACTTGCTTTTTAATCAAAATTATCTAGAAAATCATCAATGGTCATAAACTTATCATCTATTTCTTTTAATGATACTTCCTTTTTCTCTTTTGACTCTTCTTTAGTAACTGGTTTTGATACTTCTTCTACCTTTACATCATCTTTTGAAATAGTAATAGCATCATATACTACATCTATCTTCTTTTTAGATATTGTACTACCTACACTATATCTATCCATAATAGGTATTTCAGTTAGTTTTAACTCATTTACTTTATCATCTGCTTTTATAAAGATATTTTGTTTAGCATTTGATACGTATACCTTAATTACTTCTTGCGGGTTACTCTTTACTTCCCTTAAAAGAAGTAATCCTCTTTTTGCTCTAGATGTTTTTTCAAACTCTGATAACTTAATACGTTTTGCTAATCCTTTATGAGTAATTACGGTAACGTATTCAGATTCACCATCAAATACACATGCTGATGCGACAATATCATCTTTTAAGTTAATTGCTTTAACACCAGCGGTTCTAAGTCCAATTGTTGGTATTTCTGATCTATCATACCAAAGTCCATAACCTTTTTTAGTTGCAATAAATACTTCGTTATAAGAATCAATTGTTACATCAATTACTTCATCATTGTCTTTTAGTTTAATAAACGTAATCGGTTTAGAATAACGCTGTACCACAAAGTCAGATAAAAGTGATTTTTTAACCATACCGCCTTTGGTAAAGGTTATTATCTCACGATTATTAAATTCTTTAACTGGTATTGATTTAATTATTCTTTCATCCTGACCTATTGGAATAACATTACTAATGTGTTTACCTAAATCTTTCCACTTTAATTCTGGAAGTTCATGAACTGGTACAAATAAATAATTACCTTTATTAGTAAATAATAATAACGTATCAAGTGTATTTTGTTCATATAATCCAATTACAAAGTCATCTTCCTTGACGGTTGTATCTTCACCTTCAGATGCAGCATAAGACTTTTTAGATACACGTTTAACATATCCATCATTTGTTACAACTGTTATAACATCCTCTTTAGGTATCATAGCTTGCATATCTATTTTTATTTCTGTTATTTCATCTTTTATTGTAGTTTTTCTATCTACTGCAAACTCTTTTTTAACTTTACGCAACTCTTCTTTAATAACTTTCTTTAACTCATTTTCATCATTTAAAATTAATTCATATTCTTTAATGGCCTCTTCTAAAGCCTTCATTTCGTTTTCTACGTCAGTTATATCAGTATTAGTTAATCTATATAATTGTAACATTACAATAGCAGTTGCTTGTTTTTCAGTAAAATCAAATTCCTTTACTAAGTTAACAATTGCATCTGCTTTATTTTTAGATGCTCTAATTACTTTTATTACTTCATCTAAAATACTAATAGCTTTTATTAAACCTTCTAAGATATGATATCTTTCTTTTGCATGATCTAAATCAAACCTTGTTCTTCTTCTTACTACTTCTTTTTTATGATCAATAAACGCATCTAGTATCTTTAATACTCCTACTTGTCTTGGCCTTCTACCTAATATTGCAATCATATTAAAACTATAATTAATTTGCATATCGGTATTTTTTAACAAATAATTTGTAATTAATTCTGCGTTTGCATCTTTTTTAAGTTCAATTACGATTCTAAGTTCACCACGTGATGTTTCATCTCTAACATCAGCGATACCTTCTACTTTTTTATCTATTCTAATATCATTCATCTTTTTAACAAGCATAGCTTTATTAACTTCAAATGGTATCTCGGTAATAACTATGTTTTGTTTACCTTTTTCCTTTACTATTTCGTATCTTGATTTAACAATTATTTTACCCTTACCACTTTCGTATGCTTTTTTTATCTCATCAGCACCTTCAATTACTCCACCAGTTGGAAAATCAGGCCCTGGCATAACTGATAAAATTGTATCAAGTCTACAATCAGGTGAATCAATTCTTTTTATTACCGCATCAATTGTCTCACCCAAGTTATGTGTTGGAATATTTGTTGCATAACCTGCTGATATACCAGTTGAACCATTTACTAAAAGGTTTGGAAAACCTGCTGGTAAAACTACTGGTTCTTTTAACGTATCATCATAGTTAGGTGCCATTTCAACAGTATCTTTGTTAATATCTTCTAATAACACGTTACTAATTTTAGAAAGTCTAGCTTCCGTATAACGCATTGCAGCCGCACCATCGCCATCCATAGAACCATTGTTACCATGCATATCAATGTAAGGTGTTTCCATCTTCCAATCCTGACTCATACGTACCATTGCATCATATATAGATGAATCTCCATGTGGGTGATAATTACCCATTATTTCACCTACTGCCTTAGCACTTTTACGATACTTCTTATCATAGGTGTTACCAGATTTATACATACCATATAAAATACGTCTTTGTACTGGTTTTAAGCCATCTCTAATATCAGGAAGCGCACGATCAAGTATTATGGTTTTAGCATATCTACCAAAACGTTCACCCATTATTTCTTCTAAAGAATACTCTTCTATTCTTTGTAATAATTCAGACATAACTTCACCTCCCTATATTAATTCATCAAAATTACTTATTTTATTATTTAATTTCTCTAAAAATTGTGCAATATGACTTCCATCAGCAAACCCATGATGAATTAACATTGCTAAATCTACGTAGTAATTTCCATTTTCTTCTTGTACTTTATCCCAGGTAAACTGTGGAATAGTAATATTTCTATCAAATGGTGTAACAAGTTGGCTAAACGTAAACTCTGGAACACAAGAAAACCATATTTCACCTTCATCTATTGGTTCAAATACAATGTGTTTTTCTCTAAATTCTTTTTGCTTTTCAATAAAAGTATTTCTAAAACTTTTTAAGTTGTTTTCATAGAAACTCATAAACCCAATTTCATCATCATTATACTTTTCAACCATATTAGCGCGTAATTTATCATATTTATATATTTTTCCTTTTTCACATCTATATTTAAAACAATCCATTTCGTTTGCCACAGACGTTATTAAATAAATCATTGTTGCATAAAATCTTTTATTAACTTTACAATAATCATATACATTTGTAACATTTACTTTTGTAGTAAGCATTATAAAAGGATTTTCCCTTGAATTATATATATCAAATATTTGTTGTCTATCAAAATTCTTTACTTCAGTTCTCATACTAAGACCTCAACATTTCATAATTATCTTCTAAAGTAAAATCAACGTTTTCTTCTATCCATTCTTTTCTAGGTTCTACCTTATCACCCATTAGAATAGATACTCTTTTTTCTGCTAAGGCAACATCAGTTATCTTAACTTGTATTAAACTACGTTTATTAGGATCCATGGTAGTTTCCCATAATTGAGTAGCATCCATCTCACCTAGACCTTTATACCTTTGAAGGTCAGTGATTTTCTTATCTTTAGTTACCTCTTTTAATTCCTCATCAGAATATGCATAAACTTCATCTTTTTTACCAAAGTCTACTTTGTATAAAGGAGGGTTAGCGATATACACCTTACCTGCTTCAACAAGTGGTCTCATATACCTATAAAAGAACGTTACTAAAAGTACTTGTATATGACAACCATCATCATCAGCATCAGTCATGATAATTATTTTATCATAATTACAATCTTCTATATGAAAGTCTGGCCCTACTCCCGCACCAATCGTATATATTAACGTATTTATTTCAGCATTTTTATAAGCTTCATCTATTGTACAACGTTCTGTATTTAACACTTTACCACGAAGTGGTAAGATTGCTTGATAGTTTCTATCCCTACCATTTTTAGCAGAACCACCTGCCGAATCACCCTCTACTATGAATAACTCGTTTTTCTTAGGATCTTTTTTAGTAGCAGGTGCAAGTTTATCAGAAAGGTTCTTTTCTTTTGAGCTTTTTGTTTTTCCTTTTCTAGCTTCTTCCCTTGCTTTTCTTGCTGCTTCTCTAGCTTGTTTTCCTTTTAATGCTTTATTTATTATATCAGTTGCAATAGCTTTATTTTCTTCTAAAAAGTATTGCATCTTTTCATATACTAAGCCTTCTACTGCTGTTTTAGCAACAGGAGTACCTAATTTACCTTTGGTTTGTCCTTCAAATTGTAATAAATCTTCAGGTACTTTTAAAGATAGAATTACGGTTAATCCTTCCCTAACGTCACTACCTTCAAAGTTTTTATCCTTAGCTTTTAAATACCCATTAGCCTTAGCATAATCATTAAACACTTTAGTAAGTGCACTTTTAAGACCTACTTCATGAGATCCTCCATCACTTGTTTTTACATTATTAACAAATGATACAACATTCTCATTATAAGAGTCAGTATACTGCATTGCACACTCTATCTCTATTTTGTTTTTAACACCTTCAAAACCAACTACGTTATGTAGTGTTTTTTTACCTTCATTTAAATAAGCAACAAACTCTTCAAGTCCTCTTTCATAATGAAAGTGTGCTTCTTTTTCATCTTCTTCATCTATTACGTCTATCATTAAACCTTTAATTAAAAAAGCAGATTCTTGCATTCTTTCACAAATCGTTGTAAAAGAAAAATTTGTTGTAGAAAATATCTCATCATCTGGCATAAATCTAACGGTAGTACCAGTTCTATTAGTAGTACCTATCTTCTTTAAATCTTCATCTAGATGCCCACCGTTTTTAAATGATATTTCATATTTACCACCATCACGATTAATATTAACTACCATCCATTTTGATAACGCATTAACAACCGATGCACCAACACCATGAAGTCCACCAGATACTTTATATCCACCTTCTTGGAATTTTCCACCAGCATGAAGTACAGTATAAATAACCTCTGGAGTAGATTTCCCAGAAGCATGTTTACCAACTGGTACACCACGACCTTCATCTGATACAGAAACAGACCCATCTTTGTGTAAGATAATTTTTAAATGATTACCATAACCATTTATTGCTTCATCTATACCATTATCAACTATTTCCCATACTAAATGATGCAGTCCACGTTTATCAGTAGATCCTATATACATACCAGGCCTTTTTCTAACGGCCTCTAATCCTTCTAATATTTTAATTGATGATTCATCATATGTTTGTTTTGCCATATAATTATATCCCACCTATCTATACCTATAAAATTATAACATAATAAAAGAAAAAAATGCAAAATTCTTTACATTTTTTTACGTCTAATCATCTATCTTACTTTATGTGTTTCATTAATAACAAACATAGGTTCTTCTCTTAATACATCCCTACATATTTTTTCTTTTGTTATATCTTGATCAGTTTCTTTTAATTTTTTCCCAAAACATCAACAATTGCTTCCTGAACAGTAGAAGATTTTTCGTAGCATCCTCTTACTATATCTGGAGCATCATGAAATTCTTGGGAGGTTTCATAATAAGAGTATGCTATTGTTCTATATAGTTTAATACTTTCTAATATCTTCAGAACTTAATATTTGTTTATTAATTCCCCTTTTTATATCATTACTATCTGGTAACTTATCTCCACAATATTTGCACCTATGCATACTATCACCAATTAAATAATATCATTATAAAATGAAAAAGCAACAAACTATTGTGCTCTGTTCATTGCTTTCATAATTTGATTAACTTGTTTTTGATTAGGAGTTCTTCCCATTTGTTGCATCATTATTTTAATCATTTTTTCATTTATTGGTGGATTCTTCTTTAAATACTTCTTCATAAGAAATCTTGCTCCAAAGAATCCTATAATAAGACCTGCAACTAATCCTATAACAATGTATAAAATACATTCTAATGTTGACATATTATCAATTCCTTTCATAACTAATTTTACTAAAATATTTTATTTAATACAAGCCCTACGCATGACTTTATTTAACCAAAAATAGTCTTTATTTTTAAAATCACATACAAATATATTGTTTTCATTTAATAATTCATTTAAAAAACATGGCATATTACTATTAGCTTTTATTTTTATATACGTATTATAAAGCATAAGCTTTGTCTTTTCATTACCATCATCATAATAATGATTATTATTTATTTTTTTATAATATCTATGATACATATAACTATTTTCTAATAAATAATTAATCTTTGCCCTATCATATGTATTAATCATTTGTTTAAACAAACGATAAGAAATATCAATATTATTCTTTGACGATCTATATATTTGTTCAAACATTTTATATAAATATATTTCTTTATTATTATAAAGATTTAAAAACGTATCATTAATTTTAAATAAGTAATATGTTCTCATATAAAAAACACCTCTTTTAAAGAATAACAAATATTCTTTAAAAAAGATGTCGAATTATTTAAGTAGTTTTTCTATTCTTTTTAAAATTGAATCTTCATCTAGTTTAAATGTTTTTAAAACATCATCACAAGGTGCTGATATACCAAATGAATCAACGCCCATTATGTATTTATCATTATAAACATATTTATTCCAACCAAATTTACTTGCTCTTTCAATTACGAAAGTTTTATAACCTATTGGAAGAATTTCTTCCTTATATGAATTTGGTTGTTTTTCAAACAATTCCATACATGGCATTGATATAACTCTAAGATCTATTTTCTTTTTAGCAAGTTTATCAGCAACATTAAGTGCTACTTCGACTTCTGATCCAGTTGCTATAATAATTCCGTATAATTTTTTCTTTTCTTTTCTTATTATGTATGCACCTTTTTTTACGCTTAATGCATCTGTAGTATCTAACTTAGGTAAATGTTTTTTTGATATAACTAATGATGATGGTTTATCGTTATTTAATATATTTTGCCATGATCCTATTATCTCGTTTGCATCACATGGTCTATAAACATAATGGTTAGGAATGCTTCTAAGCATTGCTAGTTGCTCAACAGGTTGATGCGTTGGCCCATCTTGACCATTCATTATTGAATCATGCGTAAATACAAAAGTAGAAGGAATATTCATCAAACTAGCCATTCTAATAGCGGGCTTCATGTAATCTGAAAAAGATAAATGAGTCGATGCAAATGGTCTTAGACCAGATAATGCCATACCATTTATAAATGCACCCATTGCATGTTCCCTTACTCCAAATGAAATATTTCTACCTTCGTAACTATATTTATCAAACATTTTATAGTTAGTTAAAAATGTTTTACAGCTAGATGATAAATCAGCACTACCCCCTATAAACGAAGGATAATTATCTGCAATAACATTCATTATTTTTCCGTTTGTTTTTCTAAGTTCATCTGCCTCAAAAATATAATCAGCAAATAACTTAGTTATATCATATCTTTTGTCTTCACTTAATGACTCTATAAATCTCTTTGTTTCAGGCTGACAAGTATTAGTAAAAGCATCATATTTTATCTGCCACTTTTTCTTATCATGGGAGACTCTTACCCTTATATAATTAGCCATTTTCTTTCTTAAGTCTTTTATGTTTTTAAATAAATCACTATCTAATCCTAATTTCTCTTTTATATTTCTAATATCTTCTTTAGTTAATGGTGTCCCATGTACTTTATTAGTACCTTCCAACATGGAATCTTTACCAATTGTAGTTTTAATTTCAATTATCGTAGGCTTATCTTTTCTAAGTTTAGCCTTTGCAATGGCATCATCAATAAGTACATTATTATGGCCATCTGCAACAAAATCAGTATGCCATCCCATGGTATCAAATCTTCTTAATACTTCTTCATCAAAGGATTTGTTTAATTCACCATCTAAGGTTACATCATTTGAATCATATAAAACTATTAAATTATTCAAACCTAGTTTCCCCGCTAGTGATGCTGCTTCGTATGATATACCTTCCATCAAATCACCATCACTACATAAAACGTAAACTTTATAATCAATAAGATTAGTAATTTGTTCTTTTAAATATTTTTCAGCAGCAGCCATACCAACGGCAGTTGCAAAACCTTGACCTAATAGCCCAGTAGAAGCATCAACACCCGGAGTAGTATTAACTTCTGGATGACCTGGAGTTAATGAATCTAATGATCTAAATTCTTTTAAATCTTTAATTGATAGATTAAAACCAGACATATATAAAGTGGCGTATAAAAGCGCAGACCCATGCCCCGCAGACATAACGAATCTATCTCTGTTAATCCATTTATCATCAGTTACATCCACCCTCATATGGTTATTATATAAAGTATATAAAATATTGGCGGCACCAAGTGCAATACCAGGGTGACCACTTTTTGCTTTAGATATTTCTGCAATAGATATAGCTTTTATTGCATTAACAGTTTTAACATCTTCTATCATTTATACCAACCTCTACTTTATATAATTATAAAATAAAAAAAAGTATTTATCAACTAATTATTTGGTATAATTGATAACTACTTTGTTGTCCGATTTATAATTAACTTGTTTATTATCATCTCTATCATTTACAGATGATACACAAAAAATACTTACTATCGTAATAACTAAATAAATAATTGCAACTCCTTTATAATCTTCAAATAATTTCATATTAACCACTCCTTTTCTTTTTCTTATACTTTAATCTTACCACGAACAAATGTATGTGTCAATAGAAAAATTGAACAAATGTTTGACAATGTAAAGTAAATGTGATAATATGTAAGTATGATAAAAAGGAGATGTTTATATGGATAAACTAACTAATAGACAAAACGAGGTATTAGATTATATTAAAAACTATATTGCAGAACACGGATATCCACCAGCAGTAAGAGAAATTGGTAAGGCACTTGGGCTTAACTCCCCTGCTACCATTCAGTCACACATTACCGCATTAGAATCAAAAGGATATGTAAAGAAAACTAATTCTAAGTATAGATCATTAGAAATAGTTGGTAATAACGAATACTTAAATGAAGATGTTGCACAAGTACCACTTCTTGGTAAAATAACTGCAGGTAGCCCTATAGAAGCTATTGAAACTCCTAATGAGTTTTTCCCATTGCCAGCTTATTTAATTCCAAATAATCAAGAAGTATTTACTTTAAAAGTAAGTGGTGAAAGTATGATTAACGCTGGTATATTTGATGGTGATGTAGTTATAGTACAAAGACAAAACGTTGCCAGAAATGGTGAAATTGTTGTTGCAATGACAGAAGAAAACGAAGTTACTTTAAAAAGGTTTTATAAAGAATCTAATTATGTAAGACTACAACCAGAAAATGATACAATGGATCCAATAATTCTTCCAAATTGTACTATTTTAGGTAAAGCAATTGGTTTATATAGAAAGTTTTAAAAAAGAAGACTAACAATTATTGTTAGTCTTCAATCTATTTAAAAGCACTTAGCATGCACTGGCGCTCTATAATATTATATGGCTAACAATTTATTTTGTTAACCACATTTTAATATATGCAAATAATAAAAAATAATACATTTTTATAAAAAAAAGACTTACCAATAAGTCTTTTTCTCATAAGAAGCAACTTGACAGTTTCTCAATACAAGCCCGGCCTCTATCAACGATCCTTTCGGGATGTTGTTTGTAAAATAACAATTAAACGGAATACTCACACCACCATGAGCTACTATTAATACATTTTTATCTGAGTACTTTGCACAAGCATCATCTAAAAAACTATATATTCTATTAAAGAAATCTTGTATGTTTTCTGCTCTATCATATTTATTATTCTTATAATAATTCCAAAATCCATCAAAATCAAAATCATTAGTTTGTAGACCTTCAAGTTCTCCGAAATCTCTTTCTATAATTCTATCATCATATTCTATTTTAATATTTCTATCTTGACTTATTATTTTAGCAGTTTCTTTTGCTCTTATCAATGGAGAACATATTATTAAATCAAAATTAATATTTGAAAGTAATTCTTTAGTTTGCCTTGCTTGCTCTCTTCCTTTTTCATTTAAAGGTTCATCACATCTGCCCATTACTTTCTTTTGAACATTCCAATCAGTTTGTCCATGCCTTACCAAATATATTATTTCAATCACCCATAAATATTATATCATACAAGTTCATATTCTCTAGCAATTATTCTATCATCTGAGCAGTATTTTATAACATACTCATTATTGTGTTTGCAAATTATAATTCCTACAGTATCATTTTCTTCGATAGTTTTTATATTTTTATCTATATAATTCATATATGCCATAATTTGACCTGTATGTTCTTTCTTTAATTCTGTTACCTTTAATTCAACTACTACATAACATTTATATTTAATGTTATAAAGAAGTAAATCTATATAATTATATCTATCATCAATCTTTATTTTATATTCGTTTTTTATAAATGTAAAACCAGTCCCTAATTCTTCTAAAAACAATGGTATATCTTCAAGTATTTGTCGTTGTAATATTTTTTCTGATATATTTTCGTAATTATTACTATTTTTAATTATTATTGGATTAGGAATTAAAGCATTTGGATTAAGAATTTCATTTTTATTTAATTTTTTTCTTGATTCAATAGGTATTCTTTTATATTCATTACTTTTTATTTTTTCTTGTAATTGTCTTTGCGTTAAATTACTATTTTTAGATATATTTATATAATATATTATTTCATCATAATCACTTATCGATAATAAAAGTAAATAATGTGACCAAGTTAATTGTGTCAACATTGTTGTCACTTTCTCATTGCTAAATACATTATAGAATTTCTTCATTCTAAA